>PYEQ01000077.1 GCA_003017785.1 filamentous cyanobacterium CCP5
AACCCACCCCGCCCGCTGGGCACCCCTCCGAGGAGGGGATGGAGGCACTGATTTAACTAAAGTCCATCCCAATGCAGGTGCTCTCAGCCGGGAGGTTAACTGGCAGGAGCAGTCAACTCCATGCGGATACCGCCGGGAATGGCGAACATCATGTGCTGAGTAGGACCGCCCCCCAACAGTTCCGGGGCAAACTCAATCTCGACGCCCTGGGCGGTTTTGAGCTTTTCGTAAATGGCCTTGAGGGTTTCAACGCCGTCTACTTTGAAGGCAAAGTGGTGCAGGCCGATGTTGGATTTGCGGTCAAAGGGGATGGCCTGATCCGGTTCTACCGCCTGCCACAGCGTCAATAAGCTGGTGCCGTCCGACAGAAAGTAAGCGGGATAGTCGGGCACTTCGCCAACTTGTTGAAATTCCAGGACATTCACGAAAAAATCGCGGGTGGCGTTGAGGTTGGGAACGGTCAAACCGATGTGATGGGTGCCTTGGGTAAGCGCCATGATGAAATTCCTCGTAGGGATAAAAGGTCAGTCGAAGCAAGATGGATGTTAGGGGGCAGATCAGGCAGTCCCCTGGAATGAGTGGTTAGACGTTGATTTCGATTGGGAGAGTTACGCGGCGACGGTAGGGATGCCTACTTTTTGGCTGAGCTGTTCCACCAGTTGAGGAATGGCCGCATAGGCCGCCGCTTTAGACTGCTGGTGGCGATCGTCGCCAAACTCCTGATATTCAATGCGAATGACGTGGTGTTCGCTCACACCCAGTAAGCGGGAAGCGGTGATGATGGCCGTATCCAGATGATTCTGTGCCACGTGCCCGCCGCCAAATTCAAAGCCTCCCTCGCCAGAGGCCGTCAAGATGACCAGAATTTTGCCGGTTTGAATCGGCTCAATCGGTTGCTCTCCCCGCGCTAGATCGAAAGAAAAGGTGCGTCCGATGCGAATCACCTGATCAATCCAGGCTTTGAGCGCCGACGGCATGCCGTAGTTGTACATCGGAGTACCGATGACGATCACATCGGCGGGTTCTAACTCTGCCAGGAGTTCGTCGGATTCTCGCAGGGCGGTGACCTCTTCGAGCGTGCGCTGATCGACGGGTTTGAACGCGGCGGCAATCCAGTTCTCACTAATAGCGGCGGGGGGATTAAGTCCCACATCTCGCGTGATCCAGGTGTCGTTGGGACGGACCTTTTGCCAGTGTTCGGCAAACGCGGTGGTCAGTCCGCGACTCAGGGAACGGGTGACGCGAGCACTGGCATCAATTTGCAGAATCGTGGTCATGATGGGTGTCCTCAAATGGTGACTGAGCTAACGGGTTTAATGGGATAGTCGCGCCCAACTTCTTCGCGAAAAGTTACGGGTTTATCGCCATAACTGATGAAGAAACCGGATTTCTAGCAATGCTGAGGGGCAAGTTAGGATACTCACCCCCCAATGACTGACAGTCCTTACGCCGGCTGCAAGCTAGGTAGGCTTTGCTCTAAAACCTGTAGTGCCTCTTGAGTGGACCAGACTGTGTTGGCCAACATGCGATAGTTCACCAGCGCCGAGGCGTAGCCGTCACCCTCGGGGACTTTCGCGCCAGCGGTGGCGTCCTTCACCACGGCGACTTCAAAGCCCTGTTCCAGCAGCTCCCGCAGGTGCGATTCCACACAAAGGTTGGAAGACATGCCGCCGAGGATGACTTTATCGATCCGCTGCTTGCGCAGTTGCAGAATCAGGTCGTTATTTTCGGGGCCATAGACCTTGTGGGGGCTGCAAATCACGGTTTTGCCGTCTTCGATATAGGGCTTGTAGATGTCGAGCCAGTCCGCGCCGGAGCCCTCCAGCCCCTCTAGCTGCAACGGGCCGGGGCGATCGAACATGCCAATGCTGTGCATCAGGTTTTCCAGCGCCCCTTCAAACTTCCAGCGATGATCTGCCGGAAAATAGTAGTGCGGCGAGATAAACAGAGGCAGATCGTAGGTTTTAGCGGCTTTCATCAAAGCCTCGATATTGGCGACGGTATTGTTTTCGGTGACGCTTTCGCCCACAACGCCCCAGGCCACGCCGCTGGGGCTGAGGAAGTCGTTTTGCGGGTCGATGATGACGATCGCGGTTCTTTCGGCATCAATGCTCATGCCGGGATTGGGTAAAGCCATGGTGGAAATCTCCTAAAGGATTTGGATGGTTAGTGACGGTTCAGCGGAACCGTGGGCGCAGAACACCCGCCTGCCGATGAACGGCAGAGAGGTATCCCTATGAGGTCACTGGCCCTGAGGCCAGGACAATTCACGCAACGTGAACGTGGGATCGAAGCCCGCCCTGAAGCGTTTGAATAGCGGGCACTTCGAGAAACTTGGCGGAAAAATCTAACGCTGACTGGGTAAGGTGACGGTGACGGTGGTGCCAGCAGTGGCGGCAGACTCAATCTTGAGGGAGCCAGCATGGGCGTTGATGATCTGTTGCACGATCTCCAACCCCAGTCCGGTGCCTGTCGCCTTGGTGGTGAAAAACGGTTCGGTGAGCTTAGCTAGCTGTTCCGGCTCAATCGGGCGACCGCCATTGTGAACCTGGAGACAACTGCGATCGCCCCAGCGAGATGACACGCTGATGTGGACGCGATCGCCTTCCGAGACCGCCTCGCAAGCATTGGTCACTAAGTTGATCAGCACTTGTTTCAGCTTGTCTGGATCGGCAGTCGTCATGACCGGGGTCCGACTCGGCCAGAATTCCACGCGACGGTTCAGGGCGACGGGGCTGTGCTGCAAGGTCGCCAGCGATTCCGCTACCAGTTGATTGAGGTCAACAGCTTGCCGATGCAAGGTTTGGGGTTTGGCGTAGAGCAAAATTTGGTCGAGCAGGCGTTGCAAGCGATCGCCATCCTCTACCGCTAAGGCCAATCGTTGCTGGGCAGGTTCCGGCAGGTTTTGACTCTGGCAATAGTCCAGCCACATCCCCACGGTGGTCAGGGGATTACGGATCTCGTGAACAATGCTGGCGGCCAGGGTGCCGATAGCGGCCAGATGTTCTTTTTCAGCCAGCTGCTGGCGTAGCGATCGCACCTCCGCTGCATAGTTCGCCACTTCAGCAGAGGATGCCTGCTCACGCTGGGGCCGCCATCGCCGGGTTGGGCTCCGGGGTGACGACTGATTGGGCGGAAAGAACGGATAAACCGGGTTGGGGAACGGCGATGCCGCTAAATCTCGCCCGATGCTGGGGAGCATGGGGGCCAGAGAGGGGTTGGCGATCGCCAAAGCCCCTGATGAACCGGACAATTGGGTGGAATTTTTCATCATTAATGTACGTCGCCTCTGCAACGCTGCGATAGTTGAGTATGGAGCACCAAAAAGCGGGTAACCCCTGGCGATGGTTACGCTGCGGTTAGTTGCGCCGCCCCATTGGGAGTCGCCAAGGTGCCAAAATTGCTGTTGAAACTGGGTTGTAGAATATCCATACCGACCTGGACGGCGGGACGCTGTTTCATCGTTTCAAGCCAGCGATCGACGTTGGGAAATGCCGTGATAGAGACGCCCAGGTAAGGGGTTTTGGCCGCAGCCACCCAGGGGAACGTGGCAATGTCAGCGATGGAGTAATCCCCCGCGATGTACGGATGGTGTTCGAGTTGACCATCGAGCACGTCGAGCAGCCGCAAAGTCTCCCGCTGATAGCGTTCCACCGCATAGTCAATCTTCTCCGGCGCAGCATTCCGGAAGTGGCCGAGTTGGCCAAACATCGGGCCGACGCTCGCCATCTGGAACATCAGCCATTCCATTACTTGGGTGCGACCTGCGATGTCTGAGGGCAGCAGCTTACCCGCTTTTTCCGCCAGGTAGATCAGGATGGCCCCAGATTCGAAGATGGCAAGGTCATTGTCGCGATCGCGAATGGCCGGAATCTTGCTGTTGGGGTTAATGGCCTTGAACTCGGGCGTGAACTGGTCTCCTTTGCCAATATCAACTTTGTGAAGGGTGTAAGGCAGCTCGAGTTCTTCGAGCAGAATGGCGGGCTTGCGACCATTAGGGGTGGTGTAGGTGTACAGGTCAATCATGGGTCAGTCTCCTTGGTTGAGCAATCTAAAGAATCAGAATTGGTTGATGGAGTTTTGAGTTTTGAGTTTTGAGTTTTGAGTTTTGAGTTTTGAGTTTTGAGTGAGCTGTTCAACTCAAAATTCAAAACTAATCATTCAAAACTCGTTGACGGCTTTGGCAATGAGCCTGACCGTAAACGCTTACTAGATAAGGCATCACGAAAGATAAAGCACCAGAAATCCAGCGATCGCGGCTCATCTCGTTTTGCAGTAAGGCTTTGCCGTGGTTCATCGCAAACACCAGAGAACCGATAATCAGCGCCATGCGTGCCGCCTGAGGCACAAAGGCAGGATTCCGGAGGCTGTGGCGGTAGTCCGTTAGGGTGACGGTTGCAGGATGAGCGCGAGACTGGGCGGCTGTCAGAACGGGACTGGAGCCACAGTCAGTCGGAAGGCTTTCCCGTTCTCCACCCAGGTAGAGCGGTAGGGTATGCAGTCCGTCGCAGGGATTCGTTTCAGGCGCTGGGGGAGCGGCTAGCATGACAATTCTCTCAACTCGGATTCAGATTTCGATTTAATGTAGAACGGTCTGTCTAAATTGAGTATGTAGACAAGTCTGTATATTGTCAAGCGACGTATCCTTTTTTCCTGACTTAGGAGCTAAAAATGCCCCTAAGTCAGGAAAAGCAGTCAAATTTCTGAGGATGAACTGGGCTAGTTCAGTTGGGTGGAGGAGGTCTCCCCATGCCATGGAACCCGGCTCAAGGCAGGCAATTCGAGACTGTCGCCCGCGCTGGCAACAGTTAGATTCGAGGCAATTAACTGGCAAAAATGATATTGTGTAGACAAGTCTGTTTATTTTTATTTCAAACATGCCCCGTTCCAAATCGTCTTCTAAGCCCTCGGCCCGCGATCGCATCATGCAGGCTGCATCCACCTTGTTTTATCAAGAAGGGACGCAAAACGTCGGCATTGATCGCATCATCGCTGAGTCAGGGGTAGCCAAGATGTCGTTGTACAACCACTTCAAGTCCAAAGATGCCCTAATTGCCGCCTGGCTACAGCAGCGCGATGCCAACTGGCGGGAATGGTTTCAGCAAACGGTAGAAAAGCAGGCGACGGCACCCACCGAACGCCTGCTGGCGATGTTTGATGCTCTGGAGGAATGGTTTTCTCAACCTGACTTTCGCGGCTGTGCCTTCATCAATTCTTCAGTCGAGCTGGTGGATCCTGAGCATCCCGGCTATCAGGTGGCGATCGAGCACCAGCAAGCTATTCATGACTACATTCTGCAACTGGTGAAGGCTGCCGCAATCGATGATGCTGACGCCGTGGCTGAGCAATTGTTGCTGCTGGTGGAGGGGGCGATCGTGGTAGCGATGATGCGTCAGAGTCCTGCGGCAGCAGCCCAGGCTAAGGCCGCTGCCGCCATGCTCATTCAAACCGCTTAGTTGTCCTGGCAGACTCCTTAACCAAGCCTGGGAATTAGCCTCAGCGCCTCCTATCTCACAGTTGGCAGAGCAGCACCATCAACAGGGCCGAGGTCAGACTGGCCAGCAAAGCTCGGTTCACGTTCCACTGGTTCCATTGGGGTTCGAAGTGCAGACGAGCAGATTTGAGGGCCGTTTCGCCTATGGCATCCACCTGCAGGGTTTGGAGTTGATTATTCAGCGGGACATTGATGGTGAATGTGGAAATCTGAACGCCCAAAATGTACAGCAGCGGGGCCAAAATCAGCAGCAGACGCGGAGTGCCCTGCAGTTGTGCGAACCCGAGTCCAGCCGCAGCCACCACTGCGACGATGGAACCGATCCAGACCATGACAAAGAGGGGCTGGTTATTCTGGACAATTCTATGGTGAGGGGGTGTCCTACGAGCACCAGATTGAAGCCAGAGGTTTGTGGGAGAAATCGCCGCCAAGACCCCACCTATGCAAGAGCATTTCCTCGAAGCCCAACCCTGGTATGAATGAGTCTCAAAGGACTACAGCGCTTGGCTTTTGCTATTATGCAGTCCGTTCACATAGCGCTGTAGCACTTCCTGCTGCTGTTCAGGGCTCAGTCGCTGCTTTTGAATGAGAGTATCCAGGCTGATGCCATTCACTAACGCCAACAGCACATTTGCCTCTGTTTCTAAAGTAATGTCAGGTCGGATCTGCTCCTGACTTTGCAGGGTTTCCAGCTCTTGAATAATCATTTGCCGTAGCTTCCCAGCGCTCTGCTGATGATCCGCCAGCAACTCCTCGCGCCCGACGGCGTAGCCCAAGAACGCCACCCACACCCGCAGAATCTCCTGCCGCTCCGGGTCGATGGGTAAAAAGGATGACAGCATCGCGACCAGGCGATCGCACCCAGTCCTTTCAGCCCCCGCCTGCCCCATCAAGCCCTGCAAACGCGCTGTCACCTGATGCAAAGCAAATAAAATCAGCTCCTGCTTATTGCGGAAGTAGTGGGTGACTACCCCGGTCGTGCAGTTCATCTCCTGGGCGATCGCTCGCATACTGGTGCGGTCAAGCCCCTCTCGAACGATGACCCGCCAGGCGGCGGCTGAAACTTCAAGACGACGATCCGGTTGAGCCACAGGCAACTGCAAACCTCCAGGGGGCTGTATTGACAATTTATCATAACAGTTGTTATGTTCACTGCATAACAACTGTTATGAGGTGGCTTTATGCAGACCAACATGTTGCAATACCAAGCTTCTCCTGCGCCCCGCTCCGGGTGGAAGGGGCAAATTGATCGATTGATTGGGCCAGGGGCGACTCCGGCAGAGTTGGTCTTGCAGCTCGTGCCGTCTGTAGGAGCGGCCATTGCCGCCCCCCTCTATGCCTCCACGCTTTCAATGAATTGGAGTTTCTGGCAACTCGGTCTGATCGCCATTTTGGGCTTCGACCTGGTCGGCGGGGTACTGACGAACGCCACTGCGGCAGCTAAGCGCTGGTATCACCGCCCGGGTCAGGGATGGCGGCAGCATCTGGGGTTTGTTGGTGTACATCTAGTTCACATCGGGCTGGTGGCGCTGCTGTTGCGGGGAGGAGACTGGCTCTTTATTGCTGGGGTAGCCAGTTACTTGCTGCTAGCAGCGGGGCTGATTTTGGCCAGTCCTCTGTACTTGCAACGTCCGGTTGCCCTGGGCTTGTATGGACTGTCTTTGCTTGGCGATCGCTATCTGTTGGCTCCCACTCCCGGATTAGAGTGGTTTTTGCCTTTATTTTTTCTGAAACTCCTGGTTAGCCACCTCCTGAAGGAAACGGCCTATCGACCCGGCGATCGCGGATAGAGCCATGATTCGATACAGCTTTGGTTTTCGTGAATTTTAGTTTGTTGAGGATTAACGTTATGACGCTACATACCAAACATTGGGTAGCCGGTTTATTAGGATTTTCGGGCCTTGCCCTCAGTCTCCTCGTGCCCGGTGGCCCAATCGAAACCCGCAGTTTTAGTCATATTAATTCCCTCACGTTAGGGAGCTTCAACACATTTTTGACGACGTTGGGATTGGGTAGCCTGCTGCTAATTTACTTCGTCCTGAAGTCCGAATGCTGGGCCATCTTTGTAGCGGCAGTTTGTGGTCTGTCTTACCTGGGAGTCTACGGTTTGGACTTAGCCCAGATATTTCCTGTTTCCCCCGATGCCATGCCCCCCGCTTTATTCGCGATCGAAGTGCTGGGAACCGTGATTTCGTTTCCCCTGATAGCGCTGTCGATTCAATCTTTACGAGGGCTAAATTCCAAAATGTCCGTCGCTTCATCCTTACCTAGCACTGATCTAAGCCTTTCCTGGAAAACGCCACAAGCCCTGATTGCTATCAGTCTGGCGATGATATCAGTAGGAATTATTGCCTTTGCGACGCGATCGGCGATGGGTCTGTGAGGTCGCATTACTGGCTGGACGGCGATCCGTCAATCTCCTTATTCTAGGATTTCTGCGTCTACATTATTTTCCAGGGCGAGCCTTAACGAACACAGGGCCAGAATGATCGTGACGACTGTAAATGCCTTCTCAAAAGCGGTTTTTGCCAGAATGTTGCCTACCGTATTAAGGGCAAAAATACCAAACAAAACCCACATGCCTCCATGGGCGACATTTGTCAGTCTTTCCAGTCGTAAATATTCAGCTCTTATCAACGTCAATAAAAGACAAGTGGCCTGGACAATAAGCGATATTCCCTCGAATAAAATAAACTGCTCTTTTGACTGTATTCTTCCGCCCCAAAGAAAATCGGTTGGCACGTAATTAAATAGCATTATTCCCACAACAATCCCGAGATGGAATAGGATCAAACATCCAAAAATGCCGATATTTACTCTGGCAGCCAACGGGAAGCTAATTCTACTTAACATGAATTTGGTTTTTGACTCCATTTGAAAAGCCACGGCATGCCCCATCAAGTTTGCGTCTGCCCAGTCAGAAGGTGCCCCTCATGGTTGGTGAGGCTTCACCAGGGTTTCCAGCCCGTTGAGCAGTAAGATTAGCCCAAACTCAAAATCATGTAACCCATCATGGCGACCCTCCATGACCTGGTGGGTGAGTTGGTTCAAGTAAGGATACTTTTCTGGCGGAATCATAGCTACATAATCTTTTGCTGCTGCCGCATACTCTTCCGCCTCGAGGGGGAAGTTCAGGGCCTGCAGCGTAAAGCCATAGATATGACTGTCGAGGGCATTCCAGGCATAATCGGCCATGGGGTAAGAGAAACCTGCTTCCACCAGACAGGCCAGGGTCGCATCCACATAGCGCAGCATGGTAGGCCCCACGTTTACCCGCGACATCAGCGCCAGGGTGGCCCAGGGGTGGCGCAACAGCACGGTATGGGCTGAGATGGCCCGTTGCCGCATAGCGGTTTTCCAATCGATATCCAGCCGGGGCAGCTCAATTTCTCCCACCACCCGATCGACCATGCCATCCACCATGTCGTCTTTATTGGCAACGTGGTTATAAAGGGACATGGCCTTCACCCCCAACTCCTGAGCCAGTTTCCGCATGGATAAGGCTTCAATTCCTTCCGCGTCGGCTTTCTGGAGGGCGACCTGCAAAATGCGCTCCCGACTGAGGGGAAGCTGAACAGTGGATTCTGATGACGGTGTTTGAGGCATCGTTACGGTTCTACATCAATTCAAACGACTGCTATATCAGCACTTTGGGCGGGATGCTGTTCTCTATGTTGACAAACTTACGCTGTAAGTTTAACTTACAGCGTAAGTCAAAGATTTTTCCGTCCCTTCATTCTTTTCCACCCGGAGGAAGCCTGATGCCAGCTCCCAGTTCTACTGTCCCCATGCCAGAGGTTCGTATTATGAAGGCCATTGTTCAGAGCGAATACGGATCTTCCGATGTGCTGAGTCTGGCCGAGGTCGATCAGCCTCTGGTTCCTGACCATGGAGTGCTCGTGAGAGTCCGCGCAGCTTCTGTGGATGCGGGAGTCTGGCACCTGATGCGGGGCACACCATTTCTGATTCGACTGATGTATGGGGGATTGCGCAAACCCAAGCACACTATTCTCGGCTCTGCGATCGCTGGACGGGTGGAAGCCGTTGGTCAGGCAGTGACCCAATTTCAGCCAGGTGATGAGGTGTTTGGAGACCTATCCGAATCAGGCTTTGGGGGCTTTGCGGAATATGCCTGTGCCCCCGAGGAAGCGCTGGCTCTCAAGCCCAACAACTTGAGTTTCGAGGAAGCCGCCACCATGCCCGTCTCTGGTCTGGCCGCACTGCAGGCGCTGCAGGATGTGGGGCAGCTCCGGTCAGGGCAAAAAGTCCTGGTGCTGGGTGCTTCCGGTGGGGTGGGTTCCTTTGCGGTACAGATTGCCAAAGCCCTGGGTGCAGAGGTGACGGGTGTTGCCAGCACTCCTAAAGTCGAGATGGTCGCAAAGCTCGGTGCCGATCACGTGATCGACTACACCCAAACGGATGTCACCCTGGCGGGGAAGCAATATGACCTGATCCTGGATGCAGCAGCCTTTCGCCCCTTTTCAGATTATCTGCCGATTCTGACCGCTACGGGTACCTATGTGGCGGTAGGCGGCTCTACCGGGGACTTTCTGCGGGTGATGGTGCTGGGGTCGTTGGCCTCTAAGGCTGACGGGAAACAGGTGAAAAGTTTGGAATCAAAGCCAAATCAAGCCGATTTAGTGACGCTTAAGGAGCTGGCCGAAGCGGGTAAACTTATCCCGTTCATCGACCAGACCTTTTCCCTGGAGGATGTTCCGGCGGCTATTCGCCTTCTGGAAGACCGCCGTGTAAAAGGCAAAGTTGCTATCCGCGTCTAAATTCTCTAGGGGTTACGCCCGTCACCTGCCGGAACTGTTTACTTAAGTGGCTGTGGCTGTTGAACCCACATTCCAGCGCAATATCGATGATGGCTTGATCACTGTTTTTCAGCAGACGTTTAGCCTGTTCTATCCGCTGCTGAATGACGTATTGATGGGGCGAAATCCCTGTCGATTGCTTGAACATACGCCCAAAATGGAACGGGCTCATCCCCAGCAATTCGGCCAGGTCAGCCAGCTTAATGTCCTCGGCGAGGGTGGCATCGATATAGTCAAGGATTTGATTGAGTTGATAGGTCGGTAGCCCACCTTGATAACGTTGTAACTGGGCTGCAGTTGTCCCATGGTGGCGCAGCAGCTGCACCGCCAGCGCATTGGCCAGGGAGTCTAGATACAGCGCTCCGCCAGGCTGTCGGTGTTGCGCCTCTACCAGCACTAAGTTGGCGATCGCTTCAAGCTGCTGATTTCGGCTCTGAAAGGTTGGCACTAACGTGAGGCGATCGCCGTCCTTTCCCAGGGATTCTTCTGCCACTCGCTTCAGGAATGTCTCCGGCAGCTGAATCTTCAGTTGGAATGCAATTGCATTCTTTAAGCATACGATCAAAATGCAAAAGCATGTTTTATGATTGCAATTGTCAGACAGGGGCTAGAATTCCAGTGACACCAATGACCGAGCAGATGTCAGATCGATTCACAGTCACTTTGCCCGACGGAGTAGGAGCTGATTTGCAGAGATGGGCCGATAGCGAAGGGCGCGCCAAAGCTAATCTGGCGTCTTTTTTGTTGGAACTAGCCGTAAGACAGCGGTACCCCGAGAAGTACCCCCCGAAGACATTTGAGGAGCGTGATCGATGACAGCTGATCGCTTAGACCGAATCGAGGCAATCTTGGCAGCCACGGCAGAGGCCCAGCAGCGAAGCTCCGAGCGTATGGATCGCCTGGAGGCAGCTCAGGAACGCACCCAGCGACAGATTGATTCCAATGCCCGGTCAATTCAGGCATGGGAAGCCAGGGTCGAGGCTGTAGAGGTCGAGGCTGATAGAGAGGCCCAATATATTGGGGGAGCACTGGCCAGCCTTGAGGGGGCTATCGAGGGAGTCAGGGCTGATATTCAAGCAGTGGTAGCCGTCTTTGCTGAAACCATTAATGCAGTCAGGCAGGAAAGCAATGATCGGCATGACGAGCAGGATCAGCGCTTCAATAACCTGCTGGAGGATGCCAGAGCAGACCGGCAGGAACATGCACGGCGCTTTGATGAGCAGTTGGCTGAGATGAGGCAGACCCGAGAGGAATGGAACCAGCGCTTTGACAACGCGATCGATGCTAATGCCCAGGAGCACAGAGCATTCACTCAGAACTTCCAGGTGCTACTGGCTGAAATATCCCGAATCTGGCAGCGGCTGAGCGCCTAACCGGCTAGCCTTGATCGCCCCGGCGAGATCGCTTAAAGGTTGTCAATCCCAGCTATTCAAGGAGGTGATGTTTACTGAAAGCCGAAGCCAAGCAGCTCTTTAAAAGCAAAAAACGATAGACCTGCCGCCAAGCTAAACCTATCGCTTCTGCTTCCCACTCAACAGAGCCCACAAGGGCGTCTGAGGGAGTTGCTTTTTAAATTTTCCATTTTAAGAATAGCGGCTTGAGATCGAAGCTGCAA
>PYEQ01000862.1 GCA_003017785.1 filamentous cyanobacterium CCP5
GGCCAGGTACTTGCTTAGCAGGACAGCCACCGTGGTCTTACCCTGCCCCCCGGATAGAGAAAGAGACGCTAGTGTCAGCATGAATTAATCACCTAATTACACAATCACACAATTAGCTAAAGACATAGTAAATTGATTAAGCCAGAATATAGCGAGACTTGAATAGGCTCAAGCCCTTATATATTAAAGATTAGCAGGTGGAGCTTGTTCAGTTCGAAGTTAAAGCAACTGTGAGCTATGTCATTGCCTAATTGTATAATTACACAATGACTACTTCAAGGGCAGATAGGGTATGGCACTGATACGTGTGAACATGGGCCACATCTCTTGAAGCTCTTGTAAAACAGTGGTTACAAGATTCAGAATTTCTGCGCTGGTCACGTCTCTTTATGGCCGCTGATCCACCAATGACTATTGCTTTATGCCCCAACCCCCTGCCCTATTTCCCGAAGACGAAAACTACTTTGCCCTGCTTAATGGCCTAAAGCAACGCATCCGTGGAGCGCAACTTAAAGCTGCCAAGGCCGTCAACCAGGAGCTGATCATGCGCTATTGGCATATAGGCCAAGAAATTGTGAATCGCCAGCTAACGCAGGGTTGGGGCAGCAAAGTTATTGAGCGCCTAGCCAAGGATTTGAAAAAAGAATTCCCGGATGTATCGGGATTCTCGACGCGGAATCTGAAATACATGCGGTCATTTGCCGAGGCCTACCCCGATGAAACATTAGTGCAACGCAGCGTTGCACAATTACCCTGGCGACACAACATCGCCTTGCTATCCAAGCTGAATAGCCCGGAAATGCGCGTCTGGTATGCCCAGAAGGCCATCAATCATGGGTGGAGTCGCGACATTCTAGCCATGCAGATAGACAGCAATCTGTATGGGCGACAGGGCGGGGCAATAACGAACTTTGAGCGAACATTACCCCCTGAAAAGTCTGATTTAAGCCACCAATTGCTGAAAGATCCTTATAACTTCGATTTTTTGACGCTTGGGGAAGATGCACAGGAACGGGATTTGGAACGGGGCCTGTTAGGCCATATCCGGGCATTCCTGATGGAATTAGGCGTCGGCTTTGCTTTCCTCGGAAGCCAGTATCCGATTGTCGTGGATGACAAAGAGTATCGGATAGACTTGCTCTTCTACCATGTTCGCCTGCATTGCTATATCGTTATCGACCTTAAGATGCGGGAGTTTGAACCTGCTTTCTCAGGCCAGATGAATTTCTATGTTTCGGCGGTTAACCACACGCTACGCGCCGAGGGGGATCATCCGACCATTGGCATTATTCTCTGTAAATCAAAAAGCAAAACCGTCGTTGAGTACGCCCTTGATACTGTACAGAACCCAATCGGCGTCTCAACGTATATGGTGCGTGACGAACTCCCGCCAGCTCTGCAAGACAGTCTACCGACTGCCGAGCAGCTGGAAATGGAGTTGGAAGCCGCTGTGAAAGAGCTAGGAGACGATCAGCCGGATGAACCGTGAAATCCTGTGGCTTTACCCATACCCTGCTGCTTGAATAAGAACCTATCGGTTAGTGAGTGAGAATGCCTTGGATAGTCACGTCAGCAGGATCTCCAGCATCAAGGGAACCAAGCCCACGCAGATGATAGAGCAGTAGCAACCGCTCCTCGTCCGCCAGCTCAAACCAGCGCTTGCCCTCAAATCGGTCAGCGATGAACTGGCGAATCACCTCCACAGACCACCCCAGGCTTCTAACCTGCTGTTGAATCTGTTCGTGTAGGGCTAAGTCGTAGGCAACAGGCTCTGCTTCCTGTGGAAAAGAGGTCTCATCCCCCCGCACCCCCCTTTCCGGAGAAAAAGAGGTTTTATCCGAGCCCAAATCACCGGCGCAAAGCGCCTCACCCTTCATATATCCCTCCAAGGGGTGTAATTCCTTGATTTCTAGGGGTTCTAGCGATTCTGGTATCGCTTCAGAAGTCGCCTCTCCAGGGGCTAAAAGGCTTGCTAGCTGGGCTATTACACCCTCTTGATGGGCAGGGTGCCAAAGGTTGAGGTGCTTGTAGAGGGTCTGCTGGCTGACTTTAGCCAACTGGGCGATCGCCTTAGCTCGGGCTGTAATCTGCTCGGGCAGTTCTCCTGCCTGCTCTAGCTCGGCAT
>PYEQ01000863.1 GCA_003017785.1 filamentous cyanobacterium CCP5
CCTGTCTACGGCTGTCGCTGGTGGGATTGTAGAAGCGGAGCTGCGATCGCGCCCATCAGGCCCATGTCCTCGAACCGACTAAAAAGAAAGGCCTAGGGCTAGACAAGATGCCCCTTCAGCGGTGCTGACACTATAAGTTTGGGTCTCGACCGTGGTCGCAACCACTAGCATGTTCTCGCCAAAGGTAGTACCGTCGATCGCACAACTGCCTTCCAGCACTAAGAGATAGTTACCGGTGTACTCGTAGGCGCTAACTGAGGTGGTCTTGATAATTTCAGAGGTAATACCGCCCTCAGCATCTAGGGGCACCTCGTAGACCGAGACACCCTCTTGTTTGTCCACAAAGAGATAGCTCGCCTCCAGGTCAGGGGCGGCCGTGTCGATTTGAACAGGGGTGTAGTCTTCGATTAAGTTTGTGTTAGCGAAATCTGGGGGGGCAGCATAGGCCAGCAAGAAAAAGCCGGTACTGTCTGAGACCTCATGGCCACTACCCGGTGGATTAAAGTAGATCGAGCCAGTTGGGTAAACCCCTTTAGCATCGGTTTGGGTGCCGTCTATGGTGTACACAGACTCAGTCATGGCATGGTAGTGCAGCCCCACACTGCCGTCGGGAACTGTGTACCAGAGAATGCTGATATGTTCAGTATCGGCCTCGCCGGACAGAATCAGCTTTTCTAAGTTGGGTCTAAAGGTAAAAAAGTCGTAGTTGCTCGGGTTGGCCGTTAACTCATTTAGATCAACAACTGTTGAACTGCCCAACCCCGAACCCTCTGCTTCAAGGGCCAACAAGGGTTCAGGTATCTGTGATGCCACAGATTCTTTAGCGTCAGCACATGTGATTGCCATCACTCCTAAAGCTAATATAGACAACGATTTAAACTGGCCCATAGCCGTTCACTCCTACTTCAAAACTACAGCTTTTGCTGGAAAAATAGAGTAATTGACCATAACACGACAGAAACTAGCCATTCTGCTATCTTGAGCTACATTTGCCCCATATTTTCAGGCTAAAATCCCTAATCATAACGTTGGCAAGCTCGATGATTGCCTGACCCTAGCCTGGGTTAATCACTTCAAAGGTCGGCAGTGAGCGGGTGTTATTGCCGCGCAGAGCCTGCTTCCCCAACAGCCTGGGGCGAGAACCAGCTCGAAATTATGCTGATAGATCTGGGTTTCTCTCTCAGATACAGCTGTAACCAATTGAGTTACGACGTTTAGTCAGATAGCGTTCAAACGTTTGAACGTTTTCAGGCTTTACAGAAGATGTCCTAATCCAGGTGGCTCTGGCTATAAAACCGGGGAAGAACGCTGTAACATACCAAGCATCCCAAACTTGAGAATGGCACCGACAATGACAACTCCCTTTCGCGCCAGTCCCTTTCGTGTCGGCGTAGCTGGCCCGGTGGGGTCTGGCAAGACGGCTTTAGTCGATAGCCTGTGCAAGGCGCTGCGCGATCGCTACTCTATCGCCGTCGTTACCAACGACATCTACACTCAGGAAGACGCCCAGTTTTTGGTGCGCAGCCAGGCGCTGAGCCCCGATCGCATCGTGGGGGTCGAGACCGGCGGCTGTCCCCACACCGCTATCCGCGAAGACGCCTCGATGAACCTGGTGGCGATTGAGGACTTAGAAGCCCGCTTCACCCCCCTTGACCTAGTGTTTGTGGAAAGCGGCGGCGACAATCTGGCCAGTACCTTCAGCCCTGAGCTGGTGGATTTAACCCTCTACGTCATTGACGTGGCCGCTGGCGACAAGATCCCCCGCAAGGGCGGTCCTGGCATCACCAAGTCCGATTTTTTGGTGATCAACAAAATTGACCTGGCGCCGCTGGTGGGAGCGAGCCTGGAGGTGATGGATCGCGATGCCCGCCGGATGCGAGGCGATCGCCCCTTTGGTTTCACCAACCTCAAAACTCAGGAGGGGCTAGCCACTATCATTGACTTCATTGGCTACCATGCGGCGGCAGAGCAACCAGCGACCCTGGCTAGCAGCTAAAAGGCGATCGCTTTGACCAGTCCTAGGAACTGACGATTCAGAGTTCACGTCGCCTCAAAATTTTTGGGCCTAGAGAAAGCCTCTGGCTAGCCAGGCCAATGGTTAATAGCCCTTAGCTCCAGGG
>PYEQ01000864.1 GCA_003017785.1 filamentous cyanobacterium CCP5
GTGGGGCAGCTAATCGGCCAACCCGCTTCTCAGAATCTGGCGTTGGGGGTGATGCTGGGGCTGATTTTTACCGTCACTGTAGTCCGGGCTCCGATTCAGCCCTGGCTGGGGGTCTGGTTTCACTGGGACATTGCCCTGCGATCGCGGCGCAACTATGCCCAGAAGGCGATCGAGAAGGTGCTCACCCTGCCTTTGGGGTTCTACGACGAGCACAACCCCGGACGGATTGCCGGACGGGTGGCGCGGGGACTGTCGAACCACATGTGGACTTATCCGCAGATTGCCGGACAGCTAATCCCGAAGCTGGTGCGGGTGACGGGGATTTTTCTGGTGATCTGGTGGATCGAATGGCCGATCGCCCTGCTGTTTCTGGCATCGTTCGTGGTGATTTTGGGCTATAGCCTCTGGGACTTGGCCCGGATCAATAAAAAAGAAACCATGCTGGACAGCTACGTGGAGAACACCGAAAGCCGCACCTCGGAGATTATCTCCAACATCAAAACGGTGAAGGCGTTCGCCACGGAAGCCCAGGAGCTGGAGCGACAGCGGCAGCGGCTGCAGCGGGAGTTTCTGCTGATCGATCATGTGATCCACTTCAGCTATGTGGTCCTGAGTGCGCTGCAAGAGCTGGTGATTCAGATCTGTGTGTTTGCGATTCTCGGGTTGACCCTCTGGTCGGCTCTGCAAGGTGACATTTCCCTGGGGCACTTCGTCACTACCCTGACGGTGTCCAGCATGGCCTACTCGGAACTGGAGCCAATCAGCGAACTGGCGGAGGTCTTCGCCCGCCGCTATGCCTCTATGCTGCGGTTCCACGAGTTTCTGGAAGAACCCGGCGGCGAAGCGGTGGACCTGAAAGCCGAGGCAGTGCCTCAGTACGAGTTCACCGGCAAGGTGCACTTCCTGGATATGAGCTTCGGCTACGACGCCGACAAGCCCGTACTACAAAACGTCGATCTGCTGATTGAGCCCTGTCAGACGGTGGCTCTGGTGGGCCGGTCCGGTTCCGGTAAGTCCACCCTGGTGAAGCTGCTGTTTCGCTACTTCGACCCGGTGTCAGGCCAGATTCTAATCGACGGTCAGGATATCCGCCGCCTGGATGTGACCGGCTATCGCAAGCGGCTGGCGATCGTCCATCAGGAAGTAGACGTGTTCAACGGCACCCTGCTGCAAAACCTGCTCTATGGCAACCCCAAGGCGTCGTTCGAAGAAGTCGAGGAAGCCTGCCGCATCGCCCGGGTGGATGAGTTCATCGATCGCCTGCCCCAGGGGTACTACACGGTCGTCGGGGAGAAGGGCGTCCGCCTCTCCGGTGGTCAGCGCCAGCGGCTGGGCATCGCCCGGGCCCTGCTGATGAACCCCGACGTGCTGGTGTTCGATGAGGCCACCTCTAGCCTGGACTACGAGTCGGAGCGATCGATCCAGCTGGCAATGCACTCGATTCTGGGAACCCGGACTACGCTGATCATCGCCCACCGCCTCAGCACCGTTCGGGAAGCCGACAAGATTGTGGTGCTCAATGAGGGCCGCATCGTCGAGGTGGGCAGCCATGACGAGCTGTTGCGGCAGAACGGTATCTACCACCGGCTGCATGTTCTCCAGGAAACCGGCGAACTGCTGGGCTAGATTTCCAACTCAATCCATACACCCTCCAGGGCCAAGTCTCTGGAGGGTTTTTCCTTAACGGTCGACTTGTGGGGTGAGCATTGTCGTTTCCCAGAGGGACATGAACTGATAGTTAACTGGGCCTGTTTGCAGATATTTTCGAGGGATTTAAGCCGGTTCCTTTAAAGATCTACGGTAAAGAAATAGGCGGATAAAGGAAATTAATTGATTCAAAAAAATGTTTTATATCTCTTCCTGCTTGATTCCTGGGAGATGTATCTCTATTTACAGATGAAGGGGATAGATGGTGGATAAATGATTGCCAATCGAGTTGAGTCTTTGCGATATGAAACTTGAATTGGGCTGGAAAAAACGAGCATTGATGTCGGGATTTTTAACCACATCGGTAATTCTCTTGGGGGCCTGTTCGGCACCTGAAACGACCTCTGACAGCGGAGAAGAAGGCTCCGGAGGGGGGTCGGGGGAAGTTATCCGGATTGCCATTGGCACTCAA
>PYEQ01000865.1 GCA_003017785.1 filamentous cyanobacterium CCP5
TGAGATTGGCTTCTGCCGGCTGGTATCGTCACGGAGTTTAGACGCTAACCTGGCGACTTACTCCTCGGATCCTAGGAGCGGCTTTCCAAAGCGTGGGGAAATTTTGGTTTTGCTTCATCTCATGAGAGTTTTTATGCCTGTAGATGTTGCGTTTTGTAACAAAAATCCGCTGAGATCGCCCTCCCCCCGGTTCCTGATTAACTAGCCGTGAGGGGACCAAGATGGCTGGGTACGTTGGAGCATATAAGCCTGACGGCTAGGCCTAGGCAGGGCATGTTAGAGGGCTTAGCTATCTCGATAACGTGATGGGAATTGAGGTATTGCGGTTATGGTTTTCCCTGAGCCAGAACAAGAAGATATTCGCAAGCAGGCCCTTTTGGCTTTGACGGCGCAGTTTGTACAGTTAGGACATCCGGCCGAATATGCCCAGCACATGGCGACGGCATCGATCTTCCAGGCAGATTTAGAACTGCGGAATGCTCAGCTAACTCGTATTTTGAGCTGGCTGCGGGGACAGCAGCCTGAGGTCTATGAGCAGGTGGTGGAAATTGCGGAGCAGGTCTGTCAAGAATTTGAACATCGGGTCCAGCAGCAGTCCTAGAAGATTTCCGGGAATTATAGTTTTTTTGTACTATAAAAATGCTATGATTGATTTAGCTGCTTCCATGGTGAGCTATGTCTACCCTGGCGAATTCCCCGGCCCCAGCGTCCTTTGATTTTCCGCCAGCATGGGCCTCGATTCGGTTCAGGCGAGCCCGGGACCAAAAGGGCTGGGCTCTGTTGGGGATCCCTCAGCAGGTATATCCTTTGGTGGCTTTACGCCTGTTTGAGTTGAAGGTCCGCCTGATTAGCCGCTATGACGATGACGGGTTTACCAGCTTAATGTTCGAAGCACCGCCCGCGGTGGCTGCCAAGCTGGCCCAGGTTTTTCCCGCACCGCCGGGCTGTGAACAGCTGAAAATTGGTGCCCAGGGCGATCGCATTCTTTCTGGCAAGGCAGCTACATCGGCTAAGGCCATTTCCCAGCGCCCTGATCCGACTGATAGTTTCCTGAATGGGGCTTAGGTGCTGAATGGATGCTGGGGAGCTGATTGACGAGGAGTTTTGCATGCCTCCCTACATTGGCTGCTCAATCGGCTGTTGCCAGCCTGATTAAAAGTAATCAGTCACAATGGACTGGCGTAGTTGCCTGGGCCGCCAATGGCTGGTGAGAGTACCTTCATCTTAGATTTGACCACTGCTCTGGGGGCCTCGGCTGTCGGAGGCTATGTGGCGAACCGCTTGCGGCAGCCGGTGCTGATTGGCTACCTGCTCAGTGGTTTGATTGTCGGTCCCTATGGCCTCGGGCTGCTGAGCGATGTGCCCCAGATTCAAGCCATCGCTGAAATCGGTGTCGCGTTTCTGCTGTTTGCCCTTGGCGTCGAGTTTTCCCTGACCGAGCTGCGTCGGGTGCGTGATATTGCCGTGCAGGGCAGTCTGATGCAGATGGGCTTCACGACGCTGCTGGTGTTTGCTATTACCCTGATTACCGGCTGGGCCAGTTCCCCCATGGAAGGGGTGTTTCTAGGGCTGGTGCTATCCCTTTCCTCAACGGCTGTGGTCCTCAAGTCCTTGGCCGAGCGGGGGGAAACTAGCACCGTTCATGGGCAGGTGATGCTGGCGATTTTAATCGCCCAGGATCTGGCTCTGGGGCTAATGCTGGCGGTGCTGCCGGTCCTGACCCAGCCAGATCAGTTTTGGGGTACCCTCGGGCTGGCTCTGATAAAAATCACCCTATTTTTCGTCGGGGCGATCGCTCTGGGCCGCTGGGTGGTGCCCCGCCTGATTCAGCACATTGCTACTACTGAAAATACTGAACTTTTCTTGCTGACAGTGGTGGCCCTGTGTCTGGGAGTCGCCTGGATTACTCACCTGCTGGGACTTTCCATTGAGATGGGAGCTTTCGTGGCGGGCCTGATGATTTCCGAAATTGACTATGCCGACCAGGCTCTGGGTAAAGTATTGCCCCTGCGAGATACCTTTGCCTGTCTGTTTTTCGCTTCCATCGGCATGCTGATCGATCCTGAACTGGTGCTGGCCAATCTGGATGTAATCCTGGGGCTGGTAGTCCTGGTG
>PYEQ01000866.1 GCA_003017785.1 filamentous cyanobacterium CCP5
GGCAAAGTGGGCTGCGCCGAACTGGTCGATGCCAGCTATGCCCTTACGGATCACTTTGTAGCCCAGGTGCGGCAGCGGCCCTGGCTAGAGCTGGCGAGCGATCCAGACATGAACCTGATCTGCTTTCGGGGCTGTCCAGCGGCCCTACCGCCCGACCAGTGGGACAGCTGGAATGCTGACCTGCAACGGTATTTGCTAAACCAGCACCATACGTTTTTGTCGCTGCCAGTGTTTCGGGGACAGCGGTGGCTGAAAGCGGTACTGCTAAACCCGTTCACTACGGTGACCCAGCTCAGCGATCTATTTTTGGCCGTAGATGAATACGTAAAGCTCAGTGCTGAGACTCTACCCATTGTGGAAGCGCCATGATTAAGCCAATACTGACGACAGACTTGTCTAAGCTTCGCGTTTGAATAAGTTGCGTTTAGATGTTAGTTGAAAGCGCTCGCACCTTATCTACTGCCTGGACATCACACGTTATCCACAGACGCAAAAAAATCTGTGGATAACGTGCTGATCTAGCATGTTAAGACTGGGTATGCCGTCAAAAGATCAGGCTGAGCAAGGGTTTAAGCGCCTACCACAAAAACGTTGCTACACAAGCGCCTGTGGAAAAAGACAGCCAAAACGAACTGGTAAAGCTCTGTCTACCAGCAGAACTCTCAGCGGCATCGCGCCCAAGTAGACGTTGGGTTTTTTATTTTAAGGAAGCACTTTTAATCAAGCTGTAAACCAGGCTACATTTTTTTGGTGGACTCTGAGTCGTAGGCTCAATTGACCTGATTAGGTTTAGGGGCAGGCGGTGGAAGGCTAGAATCGGTATGCTAGAGAAGCCCTCGTGCAATAGCTCCCTGCTGTTGCCGACCGACATTCACCGGGAGATTTTTTGATGGTTGGAACTCAACTCGCCGCACGGGACTTTTTTCGGGCGGCCTACGAAAACCGTTACACCTGGGATGCGGCCTTTCCTGGCTATACGGCCGATGTCACCTTCACCCACAACGGCCAAAGCTACGCTGGCCAGGTTAAGGTCAGTGCCGACCTCAAGCTCGAAGTGAGCGGCATGGCCGACGATACGGCCCAAAAGGCGGTTCATGGCCAGCTGTTTGAGGTCTCCATTCACCGGGTTCGGCGCGGGTTTGAAGACACCCACGGCAACAACACCTTTAGCTATGGCGAAACCCTGCCCGATGGCTCGGTCGAAATTCTCATGGGCGGCAAAGCGGAAGGCGATCGCTACCAAATTAAGAACAACGAGGTTTCGATGGTGCACCGCCATATTCACGGCGTGGTTGTCACCATTCACACCTACAGCAGCCACGATACTGGGGCGGGCTACCTGTCTCACCGCTACGACTCGGTCTACCACGACCCCAAAACGGGCGAGCAAAAGGGCGGCCTCAGCGACTTTGAAGACGAGTATACCGAGGTAGGCGGCTACTACATTCTCGCGCGCCGCGCCATTGAGACCACGATTGAGAATGGCACCGACATGCAGGAAGACTCGCAGGAGTTTGTATTCTCTAACATTGCCTTGCTAGGGGCATAAGTCCAGGTAGCTCGATCAGCAATGCTCCTTTGCCCGCGCTGCCCATAGAGGCAGCGCGGGTTGTTACTTTTTTGCAGACTGTTTCGGTGGCCCTGAGCTAGCATCTACGCACCGTCTTTTGGGCGCACTGTCTGTTGTATGTCGCCAGTTCGGACCCAGTATCCCAACTTGCGCCGCCACGCGCTGATGGTGTGCGCCACCCTGGTGGAAAATCCGATCAATCTGGGTATGCTCTGCCGCACTGCCGAAGCCTTTCGGCTGGAGGCGCTGGTGCTGAGCGACCTGAAGCTGGCCCAGGACCGCAAGTTTCGTCAGGGGGCAGTGGCGACCCATCAGTGGCAGCCGTTAATGGGGTGCGCCCCAGATCACCTGCCCCAGTGGCTGCACCAGCAGCGACAGCGAGGCTACACCCCGATCGCGCTCGATCTTCAGCCCCAGGCCGTGCCCTTAACTGATCTGCGTTTTCCGGAGCGGGCGGTGCTGGTATTGGGGCGAGAACTGACGGGCATTCCTGCTGCCGTAGCGGCGGCTTGTGATCAGGTGGTGATGATTCCTCAGTACGGGGT
>PYEQ01000867.1 GCA_003017785.1 filamentous cyanobacterium CCP5
CGCTTGCCCCAGGCCGGCTGATCGCCAAAAAACGGCACCACAACCGCCGGTATCCCTGCCCGCAAACCGGCCGCCACGGTGCCCGAACCGCCGTGGTGAACAACCGCCGAGCAGCGCGGCAAAATCCAGTCGTGGGGAATGGACTCAACCGCGTAAACCTGCTCAGACAGGTAGCCACGCTGGCTGCCCCCCCATCCGGCAATCCACAGGGCTCTTACCTGAGCCAGCTGAACTGCCGACCGCAACAGCTGGGTCATTTGGGGCCGGTCGTCCACCGCCATACTGCCAAAACCAATGGCGACAGGCGGCTCCCCAGCGGCCAAAAACGCCTCCAGTTCTGCTGTCGGCTGATAGGGGCTGAGTGGCGTAACAAAACAGTAGCCGGTGACATAGGTGGGATGGGTTGACTCTGCCCAATCCGGTGGAGCTGGCAGTACGGCTTCGCTGTAGAGGTGCAGGATGGGAATGTGCTGTAAAATTTTGGGCTGAGCCAGGCGAAAGCGCGGCCCCAGCAGCGACAATTCGGGTAGCTGTACCGCCGCTCGAAACTGATTGATAGTGTCTTTATCTTTAGGCCAGCCCAACAGGCTGACCATGCCATAGCTAGCCCTGTTCAGGGCTGACTGCAACCCATTCACCGAGTTGGGTATGTCACCAAAACCCAAAAATGGAAAACAGCCGGTCTCAGCAATGGGCAGGGCTGAGGTCACCACCATTGGGAGGTTGAGCCTTTCAGCAATATGGTAGACCCAAAGCGACAGTGGCCCCGTAATGATGGCCTCAGTCCCTCGGGCGGCCGCTAAAACTTGCTCTAGCTGCGTGGGCAAATTGGCCTGAAACGTCGGTACCGGCATCCAGGGCAAAAACTCGCCTCGCACAAAGCGATGCCCCTCCTCAGAGTTAAAAAAATGTCGGTAATCTCCCGCCAGGGGGGCAAATTCAAACCCGTAGGCCTCGACTAACGCCTGAAATTCTACATGAGTAATTAGCCTGGGTCGATAGCCTGCTTGCTTTAAACCCTGGGCCAGGGCACACATAGGCATAACGTCGCCGGTAGAGCCCAGGGCAACCAACAGGATCTTTTTAGCAGCCATGGCTATCCAAAACTCTAGGGCCGTTTCCTCTAGCTTACTATGCCTTTGGAAAACCCGTCGGCTTTAACGATTAGCTGTCCTCTTATTTGCGTCTTCTCTTACCATAGGGAGGATAGGTTTTATGGGTCGAAACCTCTTACCCGTCTACCCCCCCTATGGCTAAACTCATTTTGATTCGCCACGGACAAAGTCTGTGGAATGCGGCCAATAAGTTCACGGGTTGGGTCGATGTGCCAATGAGCGAACGAGGGCGGGCCGAAGCAACAATTGCGTCCTGCAAGTTGCGCGATGCGGGTTACACTGTTGATATTTGTTTCACTAGTATGCTAATTCGGGCGATCGAAACGGCGATCGTTTGCCTGACCGAATGTGATCCGGTGCGCGGCGATCGCATTCCCTACATCTGGCACGATCCGGCTGAACCTGACTGGCACGGTTGGGATCATCACTTTGGTCAACCCGAAAAAGAACTCAAAATCATTCGATCGCCGGCCCTAGACGAGCGCTACTACGGCGACCTCCAGGGGTTAAACAAAGCCGAAATGGCGGAGAAGTTTGGCGAAAAACAGGTTCACCTCTGGCGGCGATCCTACGATGTGCGGCCCCCAGGTGGCGAGAGTTTGGCCGACACCGTTAAGCGCACGGTGCCTTTTTTTGAGCGTGCGATTCTGCCAGAACTCCAGGCCGGAAAAAACGTGCTGGTAGCGGCCCACGGCAATTCTCTGCGATCGATTCTGATGTATATCGATCATTTGGGCAAAGATGAGGTAGCCAGCTTAGAACTGGCCACGGGTGTGCCTATTGTGTACGATGTCGACGCCGAGGGCGCGTTTACCAACAAAGAAATCCTGAACCAGTAATGTGTTAGATGGGGCCTTGATTTAAACCAGTTATTCGGCCCACACAAACAGCCATAGCGGATTTCACCGGGGCGAAGTAAGTAGGCAATCGCGATTAAATATAAGTCGATGTAGGTTGGGTTGAGGCACGAAACCCAACGCCTGCATGGGTTACGCT
>PYEQ01000868.1 GCA_003017785.1 filamentous cyanobacterium CCP5
CCCCACCGTCCCTATAGCTTGCGCTCTATGACCAGAGTCAGGCTGACCCAGGTGCCCTGGGGGCTGTAGGTGCGAATCAGCCGCTGCCGCAGGATGGGGTTAATCAGCCAGCCTATTTCCAGAAAGAATGGCTGCCCCGGCCGAATTGCGGTCGGAAAACTGGTCGAGGCCCCACTCGGCAGAAGGAGCACGGTGACCGGCTGGCTGCCCTGATCAAACCGGAGGGCCGGGCCGACAAGCTGCCCCTGGGACTGAATCGCTGGGCTTTGGCCGAACGTTAGGGCTTGACTCACCGTTCCTGGCCCTGCCTGCCGAATCTCTAGCCGGGTTGCCATCGTCTGCGGCAGCTGCAAATCAGGGAACACCGTCTCCGCTTCCCCAGCCCAGGTGCCCAGCAGCTGATCGACCGTCAGCGCAGGCCGTGAGGTCGGTTCGCAGCCCTCCAGATGTTCTCGAATCAGCGTCAGGCTGCCTAGGCTGGGCTGTTTCGGAAAAATCAGGGCGACGCGCAGCCGCTCGGTACCGTGAATCAACCCCAGCTCGGCCCCAAACTCGCTCACCGGGCTGCGCTGAATTGACCCTTGCGAAAATGCTCCAGTTTCGCAAAACAGCACCCCGCGCCCTAGAGAGCTGTACTCCAGCACGGTCTCGCTGGGCGGCTGGTCGGCAGGGCGTTTGCGAATGGTCTGGCGCATGGTGTTGCCCTCGTTCAAGGGCGTCAGCGCCACCTCCGAGGGCGTGTCTTGCTGAATGTCTCCTGATGGAGACATCTGGGTAAACGACCCCACCCAGGTGCCCTGATTTTTGAGCAGGCGCGCCCACTGGGATGAAACAGCTGAGGTCATAGGGAAAGACCTATTTGAAACAAACAAAAGGTTGCCGGTTTAGATTGCTCCCGTTGATACCAGGTTGGGGTGGCTGAACACAGGTATGAATCGAAAATTCAGCGTCTCTCGTAAGGGCAAACAGCCATTTGCCCCTACCCAAATTCATGCCTTAATTCAGTCATATATCAGTCTTATCGCCCATCCCCATTCAGGGGAGCTTGCATTAGCCCTGTATCTGACTGACCAGGTGGGGGAGTTCGGGCAAAATTAGCGATTTCATGGCCAGGGTGACGGCGTTGCTCGACCCCGGCAGCGAAAATATCAGCGTCGATTGGTAGACCCCGGCCACAGCGCGAGACGCGATCGCCCGCGAGCCAATTTCCTGAAAGCTGAGCTGCCGAAAGATTTCGCCAAAGCCGGGCAGGGTTTTCTCCAGCAGGGCGGCGATCGCATCGTAGGTGGTGTCGCGCGGGGCAATGCCCGTGCCGCCCGTCAAAATGATGCCCTCTACCTCAGGCCCCTGGGCCAGGGTTTGACACAGGGGAGCAATGCGATCGGGCTCGTCGGGCACAATCCGGTAGTCGTGTACCCGGTGGCCAGCCTCAGTCAGCAGGGTTTGAATGATCTGCCCGCTGCGATCGGTTTCAACGGTGCGGGTATCGCTCACCGTAATCACAGCGCAGCCCACGGGCCGCGACAGCGTCTGGGAGTGGGCCTGGGAATGGGCCATAGGTCGGGGGTGATTAGCTCTTGGTAAAGCCCAGACCGTTTTGCTCGGCGTAGCGGTTCATAAACCGCATAAAGCGATCCCACTCGGCCTCGCTCTTCATCACGTAGGTGGCCTCAATACCCGCCGGTTCACCGTTGACGAACTTGCCGTTGACGTCACGGCTGGTCAGTTCGCCCTCTTCATCGACCAGGTACATGCCGGTAATTTCAACCCCCTCGTTCTGGGAGAGCGCCTGGGGATGATCAAAGTAGAAGGTAGCCGTACCGTCTGAGCCATCCTTAGCGCGAGTCAGGCGCACATCGGGAATGACGGGTTCTGCAATACCTCGGGAAAATTGAATCTCGGCCATGCCAAAGGTCCTAATCTAAGTTGCCATGAGTACCAAGTCCAGAGCGAAACCTGGAGTTTTCCCACCGGCAAAACTCCACCTCTAGACTCGAATTGGGTTTGTTAAGGCTTATTCTCGCATGTTACCGGATCTGGATCAGTTACCCCACCAAACTCCGCCCCCTTTCTCCCTACCGGAGACGCTAGCGCGTTAGCGAAGCC
>PYEQ01000869.1 GCA_003017785.1 filamentous cyanobacterium CCP5
GCTTGGCGCGGTCTTACTGTGCAGTCTGAAAGTTTGGTTGTTAAAGTTCCGCCGCTGAAATTCGGATAAATACAGCAATTGCCCCCAATTCTAAGGCATGGTCGCCCTGGATGGAGGATAAGGAAAAATCTTGATTCGGAAAGGCGTCGCGGGAGGATGATTTTCCGGTCTTTACGCCCTATGCCATGCCATCACCCGATAGATTACGAAGTAGCGAAGCCTTTCCTGGCTGCTTTTGTTGACTTCAATGATGTCGAAGCAAATTTGAAGACATCAGGTTTGGGTCTCGAGCGTTGCTGTTTCTTTGCCTCGTAACGTTCGTTGACCTCAACCTGTCTGCAACAAAATTCATACTCATCCCGGAAATGTCGATAAACTTCCTCGTAGGACAAGTAAATACCAAAGTCCAATTTCTCGGTTTCTAGCTGATTCAGTGTTGTTTCTAGTACCATTGCTCTGACTTTGACGTGCTTCAGCTTAGATTCTCCGTACTCCCTAAATACCTTATTATGGGTCTCAATCGGAACGTAGGGCTTGATATCAATTGCAAAATCTTTAGTGCCGTTGCTCCGGATATAGCTAACCACTTGTCCAATCGCTGCGTAGTCGCCATACCGTTGAAACTTGGTTTTGATCTCGGTATCTTTGTCTATATACAGCCAAATATGGTCCAGTGTCCTCATTTGCTCCTTACCCCCTCTGTAAGGAACCACCTTGACATTTTGCAGTAGAAAAGCGGTATCTCCCGTTTTGCTAGCTGTTTCCCAGTAATCTAAAAACCCCTGAAAGCGAACGCTTTGCCCCAGCCAGTCGGCAAGCGGTCGGCAAATAATCTGTGGTTTCTGCATCTTGATACTCCCCTAGCACAGCTTCTTTTGCTTTTGAAGGGCAACCCGGTCATGTGTCCAGATTGCCCAATTCCGAGCGCACGATCCTAAAGCAACGGTCGGACTCTGGGGGAATGAGTGGATGGTTAAGGCGATCAAAAAGCAACCCCGCTATGGGAGTTCGATAGGGAAAGGGAATCTGTGGTTCGTTGTTGTCAAAGAACACCTCACCCCATTGCGGCGGCAACCCCGTAAAATGGGGCGGAATGTAAGCCCGATCACAAAGTCTGGGAAACTCCCTACTCTAAAGTGTTTGCGGCTGAGCTGTCCCCCTTTGTTATTCCTTTAGAGGAGCGCCCGATGAGCTATCGCATGGATCGCCGTGCCTACGCTGAAACCTTTGGCCCCACCGTGGGCGATCGCCTTCGCCTCGCTGATACAGAACTAATCATCGAGGTGGAGCAGGATTTCACCTCCTACGGGGACGAGGTGAAGTTCGGCGGCGGCAAGGTGATTCGTGACGGCATGGGCCAGTCCCCGATTTCCAGGGCTGACGGGGCGGTGGACCTGGTGATTACCAACGCGCTGATCCTCGACTGGTGGGGCATTGTTAAGGCCGACATCGGCATCAAAGACGGCAAGATTCACAAAATCGGCAAGGCGGGCAACCCCTACATCCAGGACGGCGTGGACATTATTATTGGTCCGTCTACCGAGGCGGTGGCCGGAGAAGGGATGATCGTCACCGCCGGGGGGATCGACTCCCACATCCACTTCATTTGCCCCCAGCAGATCGAAACGGCGATCGCCTCTGGCGTCACCACCATGATCGGCGGCGGCACCGGCCCCGCCACGGGCACCAACGCCACCACCTGCACCCCCGGTGCCTGGAATATCTGGCGAATGTTGCAAGCCGCCGATGCCTTTCCGATCAACCTGGGTTTCTTAGGCAAGGGGAATAGCGCCCAGCCCGCCGGACTGGAAGAACAGTTGCGGGCCGGAGCGATGGGCCTGAAGCTGCACGAGGACTGGGGCACCACCCCAGCGGCGATCGACACCTGCCTGGACGTGGCCGACGCCTTCGACGTGCAGGTGGCCATCCACACCGATACCCTGAACGAGGCAGGCTTTGTGGAAAACACCATCGCCGCCTTCAAAAACCGGGTGATTCACACTTACCACACAGAAGGGGCCGGGGGCGGCCACGCTCCAGACATCATTCGGGTGTGCGGCGAGGCCAACGTGCTGCCCTCTTCTACCAACCCCACCCTGTCTCTT
>PYEQ01000078.1 GCA_003017785.1 filamentous cyanobacterium CCP5
GGAAGGGCCTAGTGGCGGTGGACTTTCCTCTGGTGACGACTGAGATAGTTCAAACTCGCGGCGATACAGCCGAAGTTAAAACTATCATCGGCGCCATCGAGGTGGGCACAGAGGTGCGCGTGGACAACGTGCGCTTTGCCCGCACTGCCCTGTCTCTAAATGCTCCCTCTGATCGCGTGGTGCTGCCGCTGCCCCTGGAGCGACTCGACAATGTTACCCGCGCCTCTGACTTCACCGTCCAGGCCTGGGTGCGCCACGATGCCGGCTCTGGCACCCTGCTCTGGCAGAACCTAGATAACTCAGAGGCCCCAGGCGAAGACAGCTGGTGGGCAATCCGTTGGGACGCCGTCCGGCGGCAGCTGATTGCCCTCTACCAGGCCACCCAGACCCGCTCGGTCGAGATTCGGGTGTCGGCTCCGGTGTCGTTTACTTGGCATCATATGGCCCTAGTGAAGCGGGGGGCCTCCCTGGAGCTGTACGTGGATGCGGAGCGGGTAGGCCGATCTGACGAGGCCGACTCGGCCTCCACGGCGGCGGTTGCCGGTCCGGTGATGTTGGGGGGGCCGCTAGGCCCTGACGACGACTCCTGGCTGGACTACCGCATTGACCAGATCACCCTCTACGATCGCGCCGAGATTCCGTCTTTAGACACCATCTATCTCGAGCTCAGCCAGAACCAGCAGGATGCCGATAGTGTTCTAGGCCACTGGACGTTTGACGACGCTACCGCTGACGAGCTGCTCCAGAGCGGTGCTGATTTGGTGACCCAGACGGCGCCTATTTTTGCGCCCGAGCCACCTGACTTTGAGGCTACTCTAGGGGGGCAGAGTACAGGTATGGGCCTGCTGCAGATACCCGACGTGGCGCTGGTGGTAGATGCCGGGCCGAATCTGTTTCGGGGGGCGGACGGCCTGGTGCGGGTGTATCTAGCGGCGAAGTTTGCCGACGACACCGAGGCTACCGCTGGCACCCTGGTCTACGACACCACCTCGACGCGGGCTCAGTTCACGTTTGAGTGGGTGGCCACCAGCGATGCGGGCGATCGCAGCGGCACCGTCATCCTCCAGGGGCGCTATCCGGGGCCCATTCTCAACCGGGCCGAGCTGAGCCTGACTGAGGGCTCCCAGCCAGGGACTCTCAACCTCAGCATTGCCCACCCCCACGTGCCCTACTTCGTCGAAGAGTGGCGGGGGCTGCCCGGCAACCTGGCGGACTTTATCACCGTGCTCAACGGCGGGGCCAGCGACGAGCCAGACTCAGACGACGTGCGCAACGGCAACCTGCCCTTCTATGCCTACGGGGCCAAAGGTCCCTACGGCGATCGTCAGGGAGCCTACGCGTCCAAACTGTTCCAGGCGATCGCGGCCTCGGCGCCTGCCAACGGCGGTACTCCCCTGCTAACGCCCGATCAGACGGCTAGGCTGCGCCAGCAGGGCAACTTCACCGGCTGGACCCGTGCCCCGCTGGCGGTGTCGGGTCGCTTCGGTACCCATGCAATCCCTGGCGTAGGCGGCGAAGTCGCCGTCATGGCGACGGTGCCCTCGGTGCTAGACGGCCCGCTAGCCCTGCGGGCTCCCGGCGACTTCGCCATCGAGCTATGGGCCAATCCCGGCAGCAGCACCGACCGGCAGACCCTGGTTTCCTGGCATCAGGAGCAGGGCGACGGTGTGGCGTTGGCAATCGAGCCGGTGGATGGCTTTGCCTTTTCTGACAATGTCGGCGGCCATGTTGTGCTGGCCATCAGCCCACAAAACCCCATTTCTAGCGATATAACCTTCGAGTCTCGCTTTCAGATTCCATCCGGTGGCAGCGGCGGCACGGGCGGCGACCTGCTCGTTGTCGAAACTACCGACAGCTGGACCGTGATTACTGGCAGCGCCGAGAATGACGGCATTGTCAATGAGGTGCTGCGCCTACGTCTAGATGCCATCGCGGTCGATGAGACTCTCTCTGCGGAAAGTCGCGATGACCTCACCCTGGAGGCCGAGGCCTGGGCTGAGGCCGCTGCCAGCTCAAATCCTGAAACGGTGAGTGGCCGCACCCTGATTGCTCTCAGAGTACAGGGTCGACGGATTCTGGTGAAGGCTACCCAGCAGCTAGATGAGAGACCCACAGACTCTCTGGCCCATCTGTGGCTGAGGCTAGTGCAGGGCGAACTGGTTACACCGGCCGGGCAGTCCTGGTCGGTTCGGCGAGACCTAGACGCCGACGATGACGGCCAGCAAGACTACGTGCCAGAGCCGGTTAATGCTGAGGTCGTCCTGCTTGATACCAAGTTAGAGGAAGCTGAGGGCACTTATGTTACCGTCACCGTCAGCGTAGACATCCGCGACGATGCCACCCTCGGCGTCAGCCATATCGATATGCGGCGCACGCTCAGCCAGGTCATCTGCACGGTCAATGGCCGAGAACTAACGCGAACGGAGGACTCTGGCCCTTGGATTCGTGCATCCAACAGCGCAAACAGTGCCCGCATTCTGCTGGGAACGGCTGACAGCAACGATGCTCCATTTACCGGCACGATAGAGCGGGCGATAGTACGTAGCGCCGGCGTGACTCTAGTAGACGCGAGCCCCACCCACAGCAGCAATGGAGCCCAGGTACGGGTAATCACCGATACAAGTACCGGTAGTACAGACGTGACTATCCCAGACGCGGTGCTAGACACTCTGACTCTGGAGAGCGGCTTCAACGTGGCCACCAGCCTGGGCGATCGCGCCTACCGCACTCCCACCCCGATCTCTATTTCAGACTGGCTGCACCTGGGGCTGGTGTGCTCCAACAACATCGCCATTCGCTGCACCCAAGACGGCGATCGCGCCGTCATCAAAGACGCGGACGGCCTCAACCCCAACAAAGAACTCACCCTCGACTGCATTCTGGTGCGTGACGACAATGCTAAAGAGCGATGGCTGTTTAGCAAGACAAATCTCGCGGGCGATACACAAGACATCAGCTTTGCGTTAGGCATCACCGCCGACGGGCATCCCCATTTTCGCTACACCCTCGAAGTCAAAGACGATTATCAGGTCTATGACCTTTTCGGATCCCAAAGGTTAGACATTGGTAAGCCCTATCACGTGTTTGTCTCCGTCAAGCTGGCGGAGTACACCGTTCCGGAAAGTCTTAGTTTTGAGGTGTCTGCTAATGACGAAGGCGCAGCTAGGCCCCCTGCCCGCCGTGAACCGCGCTTTCAGATTTGGATGCAGCATGCTCGAATTGCCGTCTGGGACATCACCAGCGCCAACTGGATTGGTGGCGCTCCTACGAACTTCCCTACGAGTTTCGCCGAGGCCGCACGCCGTGACGTTAGCGAAGCCCGTGGCTTACTGCAGACAGCTTCCTCCAGTAATATCTTTCTTCGAACCATCAGCGGCTCCCTCTTAAATGCGTTTGCGGCTAGCCGGCCTCTGGTCTCACTTCCCAGCGGAAACCAACTCGACTGGACCCTGCTTTTGGCCATCAGTGTTGAAGCCAAGGCCACTCAATCGGTCACCTTCCGCAACACTCTGGGGCCGGCAGCGATCGCAGCCTACAGCGGCGAAGACCCGGCCATTCTAGAAGGGCAAGATTTGGGCTTCTTCCGGGGGGTTATCGGCCATGTGCGCGTCTGGACCCGTGCCCTGTCAGCGGCAGATTTTAAGCTCTTGGCCCAGCAGCCCGGCTTGCCCAGCGGCATGGATAAGCCCTCTGCCTGGTGGCAGCTCAATGAAAATCGCGGCCTCCAGGCCCAGGACAGCCAGGGCGGGGCTGCGGCTCGCCTCAACCGGGAGCAGCTGTGGACGTTTGCCCGCGAAACCGCCCGCCTCAGCCTCTATCTCAATGGCCGCATCAAAACGCTCCAGCCCGCTTCCCATCGGCCCAGCTATGGCAACCCCAGTGAGCTGCGCTTTGGCGGCGGCGATGGGGGTAGCGAGATCTTCCAGGGCCGCCTAGACGAGCTGCGGCTGTGGTCTGATATCCGCTCCAATGAAGAGATTCTCGACAGTATGCACCTGCGCCTCAGCGGCAAGGAAGACGACCTATTAGGCTACTGGCCCATCTCCGCCCGCTCTGGCCCGTTGATCAAAGACGAAGCCCCCGGCGCTCACCATGCGCAGCTCTCCGAGACCTCACTGCCAGTGCTGCGAGCCTTTTGGAGCACCCAAGAGAATACTGGAGACGTTCAGCAGGGAGCCCCGGTTAGCGACGACCTGCCCCAGGTACGTCACCTGCTGGGTGGCCAGAATACTAGCTTTACTGCTTCCTTTGTCGCCTCTGCCAGCACCGCCGCCGAATATTCGGAAATTCAGGTATCTCCTGAAGGCCAGCTGGTGGGAGTGTTTAAGCGGGCGATCGCCTGGGCTAGAGACGAAGGTGATGCTGGCTTCGGAACCGGCTTCAAAATCGGCGATGCCGAGCTCACCTACATTGGCCAGGCCCAGTCTGATCCGACGTTGATCGGCTTTATCGAAGGGGCTCCGCCAGTTCCCAGTGAAAATCTCACCCGGGCCTACTGGTCCAGCGCCACTGGATACTCTGGCTACAGCGGCAACACGGCTGTCACCTTACAAGAGGCTGAAAATACCACGCTGACCTTTGCCTCCAGCACAGACCGTGGTTCTGACTTCAGCTTCGATGAAAAGTTCGGCCCAATTATCAAAGGCCAAGTGGAAATTGCGGTCGGCTTTTCGTTTGGGGCTCATACGGATACCGGTGTTCCTCTAGCCGAGTTCGATGTTCATCCGGTTGGCATTCGTGGCACCCGAGAGGACTCTACCAGCACAATGACCTCCTATGAAGTCGGCATTGGTACCACCCGCACCCTCACTAATACCTTTGGGCTTGGGGGCAGCTGGGAGGCAGCTGACTTTGTGCTCAACCCTACCGTCGGCCGGCGCTACGTGCCCGACAACATCGGCTACGCCCTGGTCAAGTCCGGCGTCGCCAACGTGTTTGCCATGCGGCTGCGCTCCAACGGGGCGATGCTGGGCATCCAGATGATCCCCGATCCGGATATTCCTGAAGATTTTAATATCATCACCTTCAAAATTCGAGACGATTACACCCGTCAGGGCAGCCTCGACGGCAAGGTGGGCTTTGTTAACGATCCGGCCTATCCCAATGCCGATCAGTCTCGCGGCAGCTATTTCCGTCCCCTGGAGGTAGCCAACCTAGAAGCCCAAATCGAGGCTTATGAAACGCGGCTGGCAGCCAACTATGACAGCTTCAACTCCGTAAGTCCGGGGCAGGGGACTGTCAGCGATGGACGGGCTGTCATCGAAAACAACCTGGAGATTCCCTACGACTGGGAGAGCAACCTCAGCAAACGCAACATCGTCAATACCTATGTTTGGACCGCAACTGGTGGCTTCTTCGAAGAGGAGCTGAATACGAGCATCACCCGTACGGAGTCGCTGGGGGGTAGCTTCTCAACCAAACGCTTGCTGGGGGTAGTTTCTGATGGATCGATTGTTATCGGCGGCGTGGGACTTTTTTGGGATCTCTCGGCCATGTGGGGCAGCCATATCGAGGACTCTGTCACCAAGACTCGCTCTGAAGGGCGGGGCTTTGGTCTCAGTGTAGATGTGACCTGCGATGACCTTCTGGAGGTGTATACCGGCGATCCTCGCCAGACCTACAGCGGCGAGGCCGCCCCGGGCAAGGTCAACGGCTACCGGTTCAAGAGCTTCTATTTAGTGCCTAGCAAAGACCATTTCTCCAGCTTTTGGGATACGGTGGTTGATCCCGACTGGTTAGAGAGCGACGACAACGACGCTCGCGCTCTGCGCCAGGCCAAGGGCAACCTCAACCAGGTCTGGCGGGTGTTTCACCGGGTCACGTATGTAAGTCGCGTTCCGCCCAAAGGCGGCAAGTCCCTTGGCGACAAAGGAGAATCTACGCGCTCTGTGGTCCATGAAGTTCCCAACTGGCAGCTGGTTAACCTGGTGCTAGATGTGATCCGCATCGGGGTAGACTCCCGCGGCAACGCAATCGGTATTTCTCACCCGCTGTCGGGGGCAGCGGTCGAACGGCAGTACATTGCCTTGGCTGTCGACGATGTGGTTACCTACCAGTGGCCTAGCAACGCTCCCGCATGGCAGCAGGCTGTACTGGCGGCTCATCCTGGCAGCCCTGAAGATATCTTTGACCAGCTGCTTGACGCTGACGGCATAGACGCTGATACCACTGGGGCCGACGGTGCTGCTGACAATACTGAAGTGGTACTAGCGACCCTTGCCCCAGACACCGCCGCTGGTCGCACATTCCAGCAGCTGCGTCAGGACGTGTACGACTACATGGTGGCCTATTTTGAAACCGGCTTAGCCGACAAGAACCCGCGCTTGTTTGAAGGCCCTGCCGGTCCCGATATTGAGGAACCGGAGGAGCCCGAAGATCCGCCCTTACCACCTTTAGACACCCTGGAAGAGGGAGCGGAGGAAGCCATTCATCTCTATCTGCTCTCCCCCGTCTGGGACCACCAGGATAGTCGCGGTCAAGATCACCTCAGCTACTCCCTATCGGTAGTCCTTGACCACCGTCAGCTGCCGCCGGCGGTGCAGGGACGGCTAACGATTCCGGGGGCCACCAGCACCACGCCCCCCGGACGAGTACAGCTGGCCATGTCGGCAGATTGGGGCCGCCTGGGCGATCGCACCACCGAACTTGTCTTCCGCCAGACCCGCAGCGGTCGCACCGTGCTAATGGCCCCCAGCGGCTTTCTGTCCGACGCTCAAAAGCCCTTCCACTGGATTGCGATCGACAACGAGCGCGGCGATAATAGCCTCGCCATTCGTCCTGTAGGCTCCCGGGCTTCCGTCAGCCTGCCAGGAGTAGACAGCCGCGACTCCGTTGGCAAGCTGGTGTATTTGGCCCTGTCCTTTACCCATTCGCAACCAGTAGATGAAGAGGCCGACACCCCCGCAACTCCTGCCCAGCTAATCGTCCGCTGGTCGGTGGAAGGAGAAAACCGGATTCGCAGTCAGCCCCTCACTGCCTTAGACGGCGACTCCGCCGGTGGCTACATCGTCCTGGGCGGCGACGGCGAAGACTTGGACTTGGGTAGCTCACTGTTCGTAGCCACCGGCGGCTTTGAGCTGTACCACCTGGCCCTACATGCTGTAGCGCTGGATTCCGCTGAAGTAGATCGTCGGGCACGAGCCCTGGGCCTAATTCAGTAGGATATATACAGCTCCATAGCCTTAACTAAGGCATCACTGCACCACCGGCAACTCCCCCCACCGAGTTGTAAACCCTGGCGACTTCAACCCCGATCGCATCCCCCACCCCTTATCAATTCCCTCCGCCGCACAGAACACCGTCCCCGCTCCATAGCGCTGGTTCAGGACATCCACCGTTCGCATCAGCGCCCCCCGCTTCTCCTGCTGGGCCAGGTCGGTGAATAGGTCCGTCTGCGTCAGGCTGGTTGGGCTCAACTCCAGCAGTAGCACTCCCTCTTTTTTGTAGGCGTAGCCAGGGCGATACAGGGTTTCCACTGCCCGCCTCGCCGCTTGAATCAACGTGAATGAGTCATTGGTCGCCTGAGGCAGCTGCACCGCCATCGAGTTGGCATACTGCGGAGCATCCGGCTGGAATCGATTGGTGGTGACAAAGACCGTCATCATGCGGGCCTGCAGGCGATCGCGCCTCAGCTTGACCGCAGCTCTGGCGGCATAGGTGGCGCTGGCCCTCTGGGCCGGTCTTTGACCATCGCTTCTTTCAATTCCCCCACCTCCACCACAGGCCGCCCAAATGATCGCGACACACAGCAGCTCTTACGGGCAGCCGGGCACAGCTCCCGGGGCAGACAGGGGACACCCCTCAACTCCTGCACCAGCCGTACCCCGACAATGCCCATGAGCGATCGCACCCACTCCAGATCCATATCGCGCAGATGCAGGGCCGTTGCTATTCCATGTCCTCTGAGCCGATGGCCCAGCCGGTGACCAATGCCCCAGACATCCTCCACCGGCAGTTCCCCCAGAACGGATTTTGGATCCTCCAGCACGTAGATGCCGGTGCTCTTCTTAGCGATGTGGTTCGCCACCTTGGCGAGAGTCTTCGTGGTGGCCACCCCCACCGATACCGGGATGCCCGTCCACTGCTTCACCGTGGCGCGGATATCGGTAGCGACATTTGCGATCTCGGGTAAGTCCCCCGACAACCCCAGAAACGCCTCATCAATCGAGTACACCTCCACCTCTGGCGAGAACTGCTCCAGGGTTAGCATCACCCGCCGCGAGAGGTCGCCATAGAGGGTGTAGTTGGAGGAATAGACCTTGATGCCGTGCCACCTTACCAGGTCGTGGATGTGGTGCAGCGGTGCCCCCATCTTCACGCCGAGAGCCTTCGCCTCATTGGAGCGGGCCACCGCGCACCCATCATTATTCGAGAGCACGATCACAGGCGTCCCCTCCAGCTGCGGATTGAACACCCGCTCACAGGAGACGTAGAAATTGTTGCAGTCACACAGGGCGATCCAACTGCTCATGAGAGGTAGTGGATCGCTTTGGTGACCACGCCCCAGATAGCGAAATCTTGTTCTCGCCCAATCTCAATTGGTGGATAGGCTGGGTTCTCCGACAGCAGCGCTACCCGTCCTTTTGAGCGGTGGTAGCGCTTCACCGTCAGCTCTCCATCCAGAGCCGCAATGACAATACTGCCGCTAGTCGGGTTCAGTGCCCGATCCACGATCAGCAGGTCGCCGCAGTGGATCCCGGCCCCAATCATCGAGTCGCCCTTGACCCGGACAAAGAACGTAGCGGCGGGATGGACAATCAGATGCTGGTTGAGGTCCAGCGGCCCCTCAGCATAATCTTCTGCGGGCGACGGGAAGCCAGCAGGCAAGGTGACGATAAACAACGCAGGTAACTCCTCAGACGATTGCCGTGGTAGATGGCACGCCTAACCTGCTGTAACTCGCGGTGCGTAGGGATTGGTCAATCAGGAACAGAGCTATATAGTACAGGTGAACTGAAGTGATGTCACCATAGGGATCCAGGGAGGCGCGATCGCTCTAGCTCACCTATCTTCTTGCAGTATTCAGGACTACATCGAGGTGGATTTTGCTAACTCTAAACATCCGCTAAATGACTGCTCTAAAAAAAGATTGCAGGTAGGTATTATTTTTAGATTTTCTTTCATAATCACAGCCTTTTTCCTCAAAAACCGTTGACTTTTCCACAGGGAAATTGAGGCCTCTCAATGGCTTCAGCGAAACCTGTGGAAAACGTTGTTCACAGGCTGAAAGATGCCTTGATAGACAGAGTGGATCCGTCAGTAACACGGGGATCGGGGAAACCCTGATGGCTTCGTTCAGTCAACATTGGCGCTAGCGCATCGCTTAATCTTTGGCAAGATTGACAGTTTCTGGGAGGGATAGGCACAATGATTCGACCAGCCAACCGAACCTCATTTTTGGCTCTTACGGATGTTTTTAGTCTCTCGCTGAGACATAGAGCGTAAGGGCAATGGGGTGAGTTTTTGGTGTGAGATTTTTATGTGTGAAACGTAGGAGAGGTTGAATTTATGACGACAACAATGGAGCCCCGCATCAGTTTGAACGTCGAGATTCCTGAAGAACTCCATGAGTCCCTTCAGTCCTATGTAGAGAGCCATCAATCCTGGAGCCAGCACCGAGTCTTTTGTGCAGCACTATCCCTGTTCCTGATGCAAAACGGCACCAGCGATCGCCGCATTAATCGACTGTATCTAGATTCTTTGTTTGACTATTCCGTGGTGTAGTTATGCAAAAAGCGCTCTCCCTCGGGAGAGCGCTTTTTCAGTTAATCAATTAGATAGTCAATCAAAGACTAGCCGATGATTTCAGGTGCCTCAGCAGACGCCAGGTCCAGCGGGAAGTTGTGAGCATTACGCTCATGCATCACTTCCATACCCAGGTTGGCGCGGTTGATTACGTCCGCCCAGGTGCCAATCACACGACCTTGGCTGTCAAGCACTGACTGGTTGAAGTTAAACCCGTTCAGGTTGAACGCCATCGTGCTGATGCCCAGCGCGGTGAACCAGATGCCCACCACTGGCCACGCACCCAAGAAGAAGTGCAGAGAGCGGCTGTTGTTGAAGCTGGCATATTGGAAGATCAACCGACCGAAGTAGCCGTGGGCGGCCACGATGTTGTAGGTCTCTTCTTCCTGGCCAAACTTGTAGCCGTAGTTCTGAGACTCGGTCTCGGTGGTCTCACGCACCAGAGAAGAGGTCACCAATGAACCGTGCATGGCGGAGAACAAAGAACCGCCAAACACACCGGCCACACCCAGCATGTGGAAGGGGTGCATCAGAATGTTGTGCTCTGCCTGGAACACGAACATGAAGTTGAAGGTACCGGAAATACCCAAAGGCATGCCGTCCGAGAACGAACCTTGGCCCAGAGGATAAATCAGGAATACGGCAGAAGCAGCGGCCACGGGTGCGCTGTAAGCCACGCAAATCCAGGGGCGCATGCCCAACCGGTAGGACAGTTCCCACTCACGACCCATGTAGCAGAAGACGCCAATGAGGAAGTGGAAAATTACGAACTGGTAGGGGCCACCGTTGTACAACCACTCATCCAGGGAAGCGGCTTCCCAGATGGGGTAGAAGTGCAGGCCAATGGCGTTGGAAGACGGCACAACAGCACCAGAGATGATGTTGTTGCCGTACATCAGGGAGCCTGCAACCGGCTCACGGATGCCGTCGATGTCGACGGGAGGAGCGGCGATGAAGGCGATCACAAAGCAGGTGGTCGCGGCAAGCAGTGTTGGGATCATCAGCACGCCGAACCAGCCAATGTAAAGGCGGTTCTCGGTGCTGGTCACCCACTGACAAAACTGCTCCCACAACGACGCGCTTTGCCGTTGTTGAATGGTCGTAGTCATAACGTATTAGTGCAGGTAAATGGACAAAGAACAAGTGAGTAGACACTCACGTTGCGGTTATGTATGGTTTCACCTTAAACTTTTTGCAACGAAATGTAAACCCTCGATCGAGGGATGTCGGCTAGTTAACCCGTATCAAAATCGCCCTTAGTGAAAAATTTCGGCTGCAACAGCCATTTAAGCTGGCCGGAGCCGAAGCAAACGCTGCGCCAGTTAGCCGCCTCAAAGCTGATACAGGCCATGGCTGCGGTTGGCATTTCTACGGTGCCGCCGCCAATCAAGGCCTGGGTGAGTTCCGACCAGGTGGGCTGATGGCCAACCAGCATGAGGCTTTGCAGGGCATCTGGTTGCTGGTAAACCAGCTTTAAGGTTCGCTCTAGGCTAGTTTCGTATAGATCGTCGGTAATATGCAGGTCGCAGTCCCAACTGCCTGCGGCGATCGCCAGCTCTGCAGTGGTTTTGGCCCGGAGGGCCGAGGAGCTGATCACCGCTTCAGGCACCTGATGGGCGATCGCCAGCAGCTTGCCCATAGTTTGAGCCGCTTTGACGCCCCGTGTGGCTACGGGGCGTTCGTGGTCGTTGGCAAAATCAGCATCCCAGTCGGACTTGCCGTGGCGAAATAGAATGAGGTGCTTAGTCATCACAGCTGCTCAAAGGTGGGATGCCGGAAGCGGTAGCCAGCGGCCTTGAGCTTGTGATTGCTAACGCGGACGTTGTAGGGACGACTGCTGGGCTGGGACTCATCCCAGCGCACTGGCTCCAGGTGATTAGCTTGGCAAACGCGATCAATCAGCTCTCGCACCGTTGGCACCTCGTCCTGCACCAGGTTATAGATACCCTGGAGTCGGTGCTGGCTGGCGAAATCGATCGCCCCGACAATGTCATCGAGGTGAATCCAGTTGCTGCCCTCTGCCCCCGATCCTGGGCGAGTT
>PYEQ01000870.1 GCA_003017785.1 filamentous cyanobacterium CCP5
AGCCGAGCCACAATCACGTCATCCTCGACATCCAGATTAATGACGAAGTCGGCAGGTTGTTCAATCTGCTCCAGCAGCTTCTGCAAAAACTCTGCCTGAGGCACGTTGCGGGGAAAGCCGTCCAGAAGCCAACCTTTTCGGGCATCATCTTGAGCTAAACGCTCCTCAATCAAATCGAGAATCAACTCATCGGGCACGAGTTCCCCAGCGCTCATGTAGTGATCGGCCTTTTGACCTAGTTCACTGCCTGCGGCCACTGCCGATCGCAAAATATCCCCAGTAGAAATATGAGGTACCTCACAATCTTTGGCCAGCAATGCAGCCTGAGTACCCTTACCTGCCCCCGGTGGACCTAGAAAAATAAGTCGCGTCACTACTGTTTCACCATTCCTTCGTAGCGCTGGGAAATCACGTAGGTCTGAATTTGCTTAGCTGTATCAATGGCAACACCCACCAAAATCAGGAGTGACGTGGCACCAAAGCCGCGAAAAGTCTGTACCCGAGTCAGGCTCTCGACAGCGCTAGGCACAACCGCGACCATCCCCAAGAAGATAGCACCTAAGAATGTCAAGCGATTCAGGATACGGCTGATGTACTCAGTAGTAGCTTTGCCAGGGCGAATGCCAGGAATGCTGGCTCCCATTTTCTTTAGGTTGCGGGAGACATCGTCAGGATTCATCACCAGCGATGAGTAAAAGTAGCTAAAGAAGAGAATTAATACCAGGTAAAGCGAAACGTAGAACCAGGAGGTCGGATTCAGGTAGTTATTCACAAACTGACCGAACGCCGGATTAGACACGTACTGAGTCAGCGAAATGGGCAACACCAGCACCGCAGAGGCAAAGATAATCGGCATTACTCCGCCCTGGTTGAGGCGCAGGGGCAGATAGTTGCTCTGCTCCAGGTACAGCTTGCGGCCCACCTGGCGGCGAGCAGAAATAATGGGAATCCGACGAGTGCCCTCCTGCACAAAGACAATACCGACAATCATGGCCAAGAAGGCCAGCATGAGAATAATGACGCCGCCCACGAGGCCGCGATCGCCGCTCTGAGCCAGCTCAATAGTCTGCCCCAAAGAGCGAGGCAGAGTCGACACAATGTTGAGGAAAATCAGCAGCGAAGCGCCATTACCAATACCGCGCTCGGTGATGAGTTCACCCACCCACATTACAAACATTGAGCCTGCGGTCAGAGCAATTACCGTTTGAGCAACAAAGGCCGGGCCTGGAACTTCCGCAAACTGGTACAGCAAAAAGGACGACAGCAGCGTGCTCTGTAGAATGGCCCAGCCTAGAGCCACGTAGCGAGTGATCTGAGAAATCTTGCGCCGTCCAGCCTCGCCCTCATTCTTCTGGAGGTCTTCCAACTGAGGCAGTGCGGCTGTTAGCAGCTGCATGATGATTGAGGCATTGATGAAGGGCAAAATCCCCAGGGCAAAGATACCCAGGGCAGACAGACCGCCGCCCACAAAGATATCTAAGAAACCCACAAAACCTGCCAGGCTTCCCGACTGAATTGATGCGGCAAAAGCCTGCCGATCAATGCCCGGAACCGGAATAAAAATTCCCAGCCTGACCAATACCAGCAGACCCAGGGTTACCAGCAGACGACTGCGCAGGCCAGCGGCCTGCGCCATCTGCATAAACGTTTCCTGCGCGCTGGGATTTTTACCCCGACTTACGACCATGCAACAATACCTCAGCCCTACGTTTAGCAATACATTTATGGCAGCTGGCACCTATAGACGCTATAGATACCCTCCCTCAGTCTAAGGGATAGGAGAACCATCGCGCTATGCGGCCACTTCGCAGGTGCCGCCAGCTTGCTCAATCTTCTCTTTGGCCGATTTGGTAAATGCGGCAGCCTTAACGTTTAGCGCTACGCTCAAGTCACCGTCACCCAGCACCTTTAGAGGACCATCGTTAGTGGTCAGAATGCCGGCTTCTAACAGCGACTCAAGGGATACATCTGTACCCGCTGTCAGATCGGCCAAACCTTTTATGTTGATGATGGTGTATTCCTTCTGGTTGACCAGGGGAAAGTGCTTAAGTTTGGGAATACGGCGGTAGAGAGGCATTTGACCACCTTCAAAGCCGGGTCGAGT
>PYEQ01000871.1 GCA_003017785.1 filamentous cyanobacterium CCP5
TGCGGGTGTGGCTGATGTCTGAATCATCCAGCATGGTGTGGCGGCGACCCACCACATAGCCGCCGGGGTCGGCCTCGGCCTTAGCGAAAACATTGATAATTTCCCCGTTGGGCTGGCCGGTGCTGTTAAGGGCGCGAGTTACCGCATCAGCATCCAGGGCGTGGGCCATGACGTCGTGGCCCACCAGCAGGCTGCCGGTGGCGTGGGCCGCGTTGCCCAGCACGAAGATTTCACAGTTTTTGAGTTCGACCCCGGCGGAGGTGGAGGCTCGGCCCGAATACAGGCTGTAGTTATGGCAGATGGCGGCGGCGGGCACCTGTTCAGGGGTGATTTCCCCTAGGGCCAGAGCGATGCCCAACGCCGAGGCTCCCCGCGACAGGGCCATCGACTGATAGCTGCTGCGCTGTTCTGCGGACTGGGCGGCGGGCACCAAAGGGCATTTGATTTGGACAAAGTGAACGTTGTCCGGTTCTAGCCCCGCCTGGGCGATCGCCCCCATCACTGCCTCCGCTACGATCTTCACCATCGCCACGGTGCCCACCTCATCAGCGGTAAAGTCGCGGGTGTGGGCCACCCCCATCACCAGTCCCCAGCGCTGGGGGAGGTCGGGGCGCTGGCTGCGGGTGAACACGTTCAGGTGGGGGCTGAGAACTCCTTCGGTGCCCCCGGACATGACGTAGACCAGCTGGCTGGCAGCGTCCGCTCCGATGTGACCGCTGAGGTAGTGCTTGAGGGTCTGCACGGCATAGCCGCGGGTGAAGTCATTGACGCAGCCGTTGCCCTCGGTCTTGCCCAGCAGGGCGACGATGTCTGCCGGATTCAGCTTGCCGTCTTGGATTAAGCGATCAAGCCCTGAAACATCATCCGGCCCCCCCTGGGGAATTTTGTATAGCTCAACATGCATGGTTAGTTCATCGAATTTTCAGAAGCCCTCGATCGCGCCGACTCTGCCCAGGCGGTGATGTCTTCCATCGGCTGATTGTAGAGCACCAGGGTATGGCTGGGGTTCGGCTCGAAGCCGATGCGTTCGTAGAATCCCTTTTGGTTAGTGGTCATCAAATATACCCTCTCCACATGGCTGACGTGGGGATGACCCAGCACCGTCTGCACCAGCTTGCGGCCCAGCCCACCGCCCTGATAGTCGGGGTCGATCACCACGTCCCAGACGGTGGCGCGGTAGACCCCGTCGGAGGTGGCCCGGGCAAAGCCAATTAGCTTTTCGGCGTCCCAGGCGGTGACGACCGGATGGCTGTGGGCGATCGCTACCGCCATATCCTGCATAGATCGCTCCTGGGCCCAAAAAGCAGCGGCTTTGAATAACCGCCCCAGCTGCTCCAAATCGGCTTGAGAAAACGGGTCGCTATAGCGGAACTGGATGTGGCTAAAGTCCATCGTGGCTGTCGTAAGTCCTTTTCAGGTGAACGTCTTAGCGCAAACACGGTCTGCAAAATTACTCAGTAGCATAGTCACAAAATCCTGATATTTGGGACGGTTACCTAGCCGGTTTTGGCCGCAAAACTCATGACTTTCTGACATGGGTTTGCCGCCTCCGGCAGATGGCAGCAGGTAGCCGGGTGTGGTGCGATCGCATTGACTAATTCTTCAACCCGATGGGGGAAATACCCGATCTCAATCCCCCGCCACCCAATCTCGCACCCGTTTGCCCCTTTTCCTACGGTTTAACTATGAATCTGCTGCGTTCTAACAAAGACATCCTGCGAGGCGTATTAGCGGTTTGCATGGTGGTGGCTGGCACCCTCCACTTCGCCGCCGCCGATCCGTTCATTCGCATCGTGCCCGGGTTTCTCCCCTTCCCCGCCGCCCTGGTCTACATCAGCGGCGTCATCGAAATCCTCTTAGGCCTTGGCCTAATCGCCTCCCCACCCATCCGCAACTACGCCGCCTGGGGGTTAGTTGCCTTGTTCATCGCCGTCTACCCCGCCAACCTCAACATGGCCATCAACCACATCCACATCGACGGCATCCCCGATACCTGGTGGTTCCAAGCCATTCGCCTCCCGTTCCAGTTTGTGCTGATCGCCTGGGCCTATTGGTATACGGGGGATGAGCGGCAGCAGGAGCAGGAGGGGTGAGGTGTTAGGGG
>PYEQ01000079.1 GCA_003017785.1 filamentous cyanobacterium CCP5
CCGCCTCTGCTCTGCCCCAGTCCGTCACGAACCTGGAGCAGCCTGGGTTTCCCTGGAAGCACCTGGCCCTGCCCGCCGAGGTGATGCAGCCCCTAGAAACCCTGGCCGCAGCTCGAAACCTGACATCTCCCCGGCTGGTACTACTCAGTGGCCCATCGGGTACGGGCAAAACGGCGATCGCCCGCGCCCTGGCCCACCGCTGGGATGTCCACCTCACCCGAGTGGATTTAGGCACCCTAACGGCCACGACGATCCCCGCTGTCCTAGAAGAATTGACCAGTGCCAGGGGCATCGTGCTGCTGCAAACCGCCCAGCACTGGTTTGGTCGCCACCCTAAAATTGACCCGGCCCAGGTACAGGACTGGCTGAGTCGCTGCCCGGCTGAATTAATCTGCCTTAGCACTGAGCACAGGCAGTCGGTGCAGCCATCCTGGCGACGGCGCTGTGCTGGGGTATTCTCCCTACCCCGTCCCGATGTAGCAGCACGGCGGCAGATTTTGCGCCAGGCCGTGCCCGCAGAGGTCACCATTGAGAAGCGCCTACGCTGGATTCAGCTGGCCCGACAGCTGCCCCTGACGGGGGGAGAACTGGTGCAAATTGCGGCAACTGCGATCGCCCTGGCCCAGCCATCAACCAGCAGCCCGCTCGGCATCAGCCACTTCCAGGAAGCCACTGCCCTGCGACATCCAGGTTTGAAATTTGGATCTGGCTTTCAAAAAGGGGCCTAAACCTCTGGCAAAACCGGCTCTGACCGATTAGGCATCACCCTAGCCACCGTGGTTCTTTTCGTCCTGGGCCTGGCGGAGGGCGGCAATTAGCAGACAGACAATGCCCACGTTAATGCAAACGTCTGCCAGGTTGAAGATCGGGAAGCGAATAAGCCGAAAGTCGAGGAAGTCCACGACTTCTCCAAACAATAATCGATCGATGCCGTTGCCCAGTGCGCCACCTAAAATACAGCCGTAGCCGACCTGCTCCCAGCGGTTAGCGAGATTTGCCCAGATCCCCAGAGCCACCAGCCCCAGGCTCACGATCAGGGACAGCCAGCGCAGCCAGCCACCATTGTCACTAAACAGGCTAAAGGCCGCTCCGGTGTTCGTAACGTAGGTGAAGTGGAACACCCCTGGCCAGAGGGGAATGGTGTCGGGGGGAGTGGTCAGTTCGAAGGTTTGGGTGACCCAGAACTTCGTCAGCTGATCGAGAGCCAGACCAATCAGGGCGGCGATCCAGAAGTAGCGATTGCGAATTCTCATGGTTAGTAAAAAAGCAGACGCCGCATGACATAGGCCAGGACCGCGACGGCACAGACGATCGCCAGTTGGCCGGGTAGAGAAAGCAGTGAATAGGTAGCCATCAGCTGCCAAAGGGAGCGATCGCTCTCTAGCCAGCCCAGTAATGAAGCCGGGACTAAATATACCAGCCCAAAGCCATGGATGATGCCCAGGCCGCTGAGGGCCGCCAGGGCTAGCTCCTCCAGTTTAGGAGCTTCTTGAAAGGCAAGATAGCCACATACCCAGGCGGCCGGGATAAACCCGATTAGATAGCCAAAGGCGGGTTCGTGCACGTAGCTGAGGCCACCGCCCTGGGCAAATACCTGGAAGCCAAAGACCGGAAACAGAAACAGTCCCAATATCAGGTAGGCGATCTGGGCCAGGGCTGCCGCCGTTTTGCCGCCCACGCAGCCGGTTAGCAGCACCGCCCCCACCTGAAAGGTAACCCCAAGGGAATAGACCTGCATGCCGGTGCTGCCCCAGACCCAGGGGGCATTGACGACAAAAGTTTCTAGCCAGGTAGCCGCGATGGTCAGCACAAGACCAATTAATGCCCACAGAAAGGTTATGGCAGCCCCGGGCTGGGAGGAAGTCGGCAAGGCGATCGCACCAAAAGATTCAGTCATTCAGGTTAGCAGGGTTTCAGAAACTCGCGGCAATTCGGCGCCGGGTCCGGTCGCTTCTCCTAGGAACACCGAGGCTACTCAGTTGATTCTGGCGATGACTGGTCTGGGGTGGGTAGAGCACTACCGCAGCGCTTGCAGTATTGGGCATCGCGATCGTGAATGGACAAATAGCAGGTTTTGCAGGGGTTGTAGACCGTGTTAGAGACCTTGGTAACCTGGCGAATCAGGTTGCCCAGCTGGGTCGGCACCAGGGCCACACCGGTGAGAATCATCATCACCGTCAGCACCCGCCCCCAGGTAGAAATCGGAATTACGTCGCCGTAGCCAACGGTGGTCATTGTTACCACAGCAAAATAGACGGCATCAAAAAAGCCATGGAACACCTCTGGATTGCGGGGATGTTCGACCTGAAAAATCAGTCCCGAATAAATAAAAATAATCGTGAACAGGGTGAAAAGAATCTTCACCAAAATCAGGGTGTCGGCCCCGGTCATGCGGCCCAAGAAGGGCTGATCTTCGAGCACCCGCACCAGCCGCAAAATCCGCAGCCACCGCAGCAGCCGCAGAAAGCGACTATCTAGAAATCCGAAGATAAACGGAAGGATAGAAACCAGATCGATCAGCCCATAGACGCTAATCGGGTAGCGCCAGCGGGGCTGACTGGCCCAGAACCGCACCAGATATTCCACTGTAAAGGCCGCTAAAATCAGCCCGTCAGCCACCTCCAGTAGCCGCGGTAGCGGCTCGGGCAGGGGATAGGTGCTGGCCGCGAACACTGCCGCAGACAGTAGGATTAGCAGGGCGATCGCCCCGTTTACCACCCGCCCAGATCGAGTGTCGGTGCGGTTCAAGGTTTCCCGAACTGTCTGCCGCCAGTCAGGGGCAGAGGCGGCGGACGGAGCAGCTTCAGAGTTGGAGATTTGCGGGTCGCTGGCCATGGAGGATTCCCTGCCGTTGTCTTATTTTCCCCGATCAGAGGGTGGGCTAAGATGGCGAAGCAAGTTTAGCTGCTCTACAACGCGATCGCTGCTGCCCCTATGACCCTTTCTCCCCTTGCTATCCCCCAACCGACCGCATCTAGCCCTCTGGTGCCTTTGCCCCAGGCCCGGCCTCTGCTACTCGTGGGCCATGGCAGTCGCGACAGCCAGGGGCGCGATAGTCTGCTGGACTTTGCTGCCACCTACCAGGCACTGGATTCTTCCAGGCCAGTGATTCCTTGTTTTTTGGAACTCACGACCCCGACTATCCTCGACGGGGTAGAGCAGTGCATCGCCCAGGGTTTTACCGACATCTCAGTGCTGCCGGTACTGCTGTTTGCCGCTCGCCACAACAAGTTTGACGTCACCGGCGAACTGGACCGAGCCCGAGCCCGCTATCCCCAGGTGCGGTTCCACTACGGCCGCCATTTCGGCATCACCCCAGAAATTCTGAATCTCTGGCGACAGCGCCTCGACCAGCTCGACGGGGTCGATGCCAATCCCCAGGGAATTCCCCGTTCCGAGACGGTACTGCTGTTTGTAGGTCGCGGAGCCAGCGATCCGGACGCCAATGGGGATGTCTACAAACTGGCCCGGGTTCTTTGGGAAGGGAGCGGCTACCAGACCCTGGAAATCTGCTTCATCGGCATTACCCACCCGCGCCTGGAGGAAGGCTTCCGCCGGGCCCGCCTGTATCAGCCAAAGCGGATCATCGTGCTGCCCTATTTTCTCTTTACCGGGGTGCTGATGAAGAAAATCTATGCGATCGCCGAGGCAGAACAGACGGCCCACCCCACGATCCAGGTGAGCTGCCTGCCAGAAATGGGGCTGCATCCCCAGCTGATGCAGGTGATGCGGCGGCGGGAAATCGAAACCCAGCTGGGCCAGGTGGCAATGAATTGCGAACTGTGTAAGTTCCGCCTGGCGGCCCAGACCGGGGAGGTTGGCATTGGTCACGGCCACGACCACGGTCACGGCCACGGTCACGGACATCATGGCCATGGCCACCATGATCACGGCCACCCCCACGATCATGGCTCGGCTCCAGACCCCTGCGCCGAACCCGACCAGTACCACCAGCGGGCCTGGCAGATACCCTAGAACTGTCTGAACTTGGAGCCGTTAACCGCCGTGGCCAATACTTCCCCAGCCTTTAAGGTGGGCGATCGCGTTCGCCTAGCCCAGAGTCCTCCCTATTTCAAAACCGCCGACACCATGCCCATGCTGCGCCCACCCGACGTGGTGCCGGTTGGGGCGATCGGCGTGGTCAAAGACCAGCGCTCCGGAGGCTACTGGGGCATTCGGTTTGACCAGGGCAGCTTTTTGGTGGATAGCCAGTTTCTCGAAAGCGCAGAAGAACCCGATGGGACGGCGCAGCCCTCTTAGGGCTTTCTAAAACCGGTGTCTTGAGACCTGGGGCGGGGATGATTTTTTGCTCTCATTTGCTCTCATTAGGCCCCTGCAACTCTAATCCAGCATCCGATTGGTTGCGGAAACGCCTCCGCCTATCGGTGGTGCCATTGACTTCCTCAAAACGTTTTACAACACAAGGTTAAACAAGATAGTATCTCGGGGTCTTGATCGATATCAGTTTGAGGTGCTTGTTGGCTGAGACTTCCAATGCCCCACCTAGACTCCGCAGAGTGCCCAGGCTATATCGTTTTCTGAGAACCAGCCTCATGGCTGTCTGTGCCGCCGCTGCCGGCCTTGTTCTGGAGGCCAGCCACCCTCGACCTGGCTACAGTGCTGACGAGATTCGGATTCTAGTCACAGGTCCTCTGGTATTCACAATCGCCGTCGATGATCTGGAAACCTTTGCTGAGACTGGAGAAATAACGGGCAGTCTGCGACGCTACGCCCCCTTACTCGGTGACGGGCTACTGGCGACGATGCGGCAGGGGCTGACGTTTAGAATGCCCTTTGATGTAGCCGCAGTCAGTAACCTCGCCTATTCCCCCCTGGGCCGTGATGCTCTGTTTAACCTGGGCAAGATATTGCAGGTCCATCCCGGCATCAACGGTCAAAAGGGGCTGCGGGCTGCGGTCATCGGGGCCGCTGCAAACGCCGATGCCGAAGGTTGGACGTTGCTTGACGCCCTGCGATCCTTCCCGACTCAATCCATCGATATAGAAGTTCAGGACTTGCTAGCCCTGCGGCGGGAACTGGCCGTCTATTTTGGCTATAACCAGGCGGCGATCGCGGCGATTCAGGCTCAGGCGGCAGCAGAAGCGGATGCCCAACCCGAGAGCGCCATCGCCGACCTGCCCGACCTGAGCCAGCCAGGACCGTTTTCCCACCAGAAACGGACGATCACCGTCACTAACCCGGCGATTCGGCAAACGAGCGAGGGGCTGTCCGTCAACTACGATTTCGACGCCGATCTCTATATTCCTGAAGGGCTGACCGCGCCCGCCCCCATCGTGATCATCTCCCACGGATTTGGGGATGTGAAAGAGAGCTTCACCTTCATTGCCGAACATCTGGCCTCCTACGGCTTCATTGCGATCATTCCTGATCATGTCGGCAGCGATTTGGCCTATCGACAGACCTATCTGAACGGGCGCTTAAACACTCTGCTGAGTCCGGTGGAGTTCATCAACCGACCCCAGGAAATTTCCTTTTTGATTGACGAGCTGGAAAGACTCACGGCCACATCGCCCGACTGGGCCGCGATCGCCGATGTGGAGCGGATTGGGGTAGTGGGGGATTCGCTGGGAGCCTCAACAGCTCTGGCCCTGGCGGGGGCGGAAATCAACTACGGACGCCTGGTGGAGAACTGCAACCAGGAAAATTTTATGTTTAATTTCGCCCTGTATTTGCAGTGCCGGGCCCGGTTTTTGCCCCCTCAAAACTACAATCTGCTAGATCCCAGGGTGAGGGCGATCGTCGCCCAGCATCCCGTCGGGGGAGGGCTGTACGGCCCTGAAGGGTTCAGCCAGATTCAGGTGCCGCTGCTGATGGTGGCTGGGTCCAACGACATCGTTTCCACAGTAATCACCGAGCAGATTCACCCCTTTGTCTGGCTCCAGACGGAACCGAAATACCTTGCCCTACTGAATCAGGGCACCCATTTTTCTTCTAAGCCGGGACGCGATGCGGCTGAGGGCATTTTTCAGCTGCTGGCGGGAGCCCATCGCGATGTGGGTACTCGCTACTACAAGACCCTGAGCGTCGCCTTTTGGAATGCCTATCTGCGCCAACAGGAGGAATATCTGCCCTACCTGACGGCGGCCTATGGCCAAGCAGCTAGTCAGGGGCAGCCGATGACCCTCGATCTGATTACCGAACTGAGGGCTGATCGGCTAGAGGCCGCTTACGGCGGTACGCCGCCCATTCCAGTTATCCCAGCGGCGATCGCTCCCCTGATGCCCCCCCGTCCCGACAGCATCCTGGCCGACATTGAAGCCACCGGCGTATTGCGAGTCGGCCTCCGGAAAGACGCAGCCCCGTTCGGCTTCATCAACCGCGACCAGGCCTGGGATGGCTACTGTGGCAGCCTGGCCTTGGCTCTGGGGGATTACCTGACGGCGGAACTGGATTTAGACACCCCCCTGCAGGTGGTCGAACTGACCTCGACCCTGAGCGATCGCTACGATCTGGTACGAGACGACGTAGTTCATCTTGAATGCGGCCCTAACACCATTCGCCAGGATGTGGCCGGCATTACCTTTTCCCATCCGTTCTTTGTCAGCAGCGCCCAGTTCCTGATGCCAGCTGGAGCGGAAGCGCGGGTGAATCCCAATCTGCCCCTGGCCGGATTGCGCCTGGGGGTACTCAGCGACACCACGACCGAAGCCTTTGTGCAGAGCCAGTACCCGAATGCTCAACGGGTTTCGTTTTCCGGACCCGAAGGCCGAGAAACCGCGATCGCTGCGGTGGCCCAGGGAGACATTGATGCGTTCGTGGGCGACGGTATCTTGTCCTATGCCTCGGTTTTACTACAGGGTCAAGCCATTGATGAGTTTGCTCTGCTACCCCAGCAACCCCTCACCTGCGAGTTCTATGGGCTGGTGCTGCCGAACAACGATACTGATTGGCGCATGACGGTGAATCAGTTTTTAGCCAGCGATCGCGAAGCCGCAATCGCCCGCGACTGGTTCCAGGACCTCTATCCCGCCACGCTCAACCAGGCCGAATTTTGCTTAAACCGATAACCCTACCCTGAGTTAAATCATTCACGACAATGACTTTGAAAGGACGTCCACTTGCCTTTTTGCTCGCTGCCTGCTCACTCATTTTGGTGTTGACCCTCTCGACGATGGCGATCGCAGAAGAACATGCCGCTGGGGCTGACGACATGAACTGGACGGCGGAAAACTCCGACCCCCAAGTCTGGCAGTGGATGGAAGGGGCACCCCCTCCCGCTGATCGGATCATCCGCTTCGACGACAACAGCTTCGCCCAGTTTCCCCAGTGGCGCTGGACGGTCTGTAATTTCCAGCAGCTAATGCCGACCAAAATGGTCAGTCGCCGATTGTCGCCAGTGATCCCAATGGAAATGGCGGACGTAGATGGCATCGACGACGTGACGTTTATGCCGCTGGGGGCAGCGGAGCCGATGACCTGGCAGGAATCTCTAGCGGCCAACTTCACGGACGGTCTGCTGGTGATGCACCACGGCAAGGTGGTTTACGAAACCTATGCGGGCTGCCTTAACCCCGCCAATCGTCACGGGGCGATGTCCATGACTAAGTCCTTTGTGGGACTGCTGGGAGAAATGCTGGTGGCGGAAGGGCAGCTCGACGAGGATCAGCTCGTACGCGACTATATTCCGGAACTGACGGAGAGCGCCTTCGGCGATGCCACCGTGCGGCAGGTACTCGATATGACGACGGGACTGCAGTACAGCGAAAACTATGCCGACCCCGATGCGGAAGTCTGGCAGCACGCCGCCGCTGGCAATCCCCTGCCCAAGCCGGCAAACTACACCGGCCCCCGCACCTATTTTGAGTTTCTGCAAACCGTGCAAAAAGAGGGCCAGCATGGTCGTAGCTTTGCCTACAAAACCATCAATACCGATGTCCTGGGCTGGCTGATCAGTCGCATCACCGGTACACCCGTGACTGAGGTGCTGTCGGAGAAAGTGTGGAGCAAAATCGGTGCCGATCTGGATGCCTTCATGTCGGTGGATTCGATTGGCACCCCGTTTTCCGGGGGCGGTCTGAATGCGGGCCTGCGGGACATGGCTCGCTTCGGCCAGATGATTCTGAATCAGGGCCGGATTGGTGACGAGCAGATTGTTCCTGAATCGGTGATTCAGAGCATTCGGGGTGGGGGCGATCGCCGCGCCTTTGCTGATGCCGGCTATTCCCTGCTAGAAGGCTGGAGCTACCGCAGCATGTGGTGGATTACCCACAACGACCACGGCGCCTTCATGGCTAGGGGCGTTCACGGTCAGGCGCTCTATATCGACCCCACCGCGGACATGGTGATTGCCCGCTTCGCCTCTCATCCGGTGGCGGGAAATGCCGCTATGGACCCGACCTCGCTGCCCGCCTATGAGGCATTGGCCAACTATCTGATGGACGTTGATTCGTAGATGGCTGATGAATTGATCTCCGAAAAAATCGCCTGTCTAGAGGTGCTGGCGATCGCCGCCACCCTCAACGGCGACCCCACTCCCCATGAGTTTGAGGCTTTTCTGGCGGCGCTGAACCTCTTTCAACCGCCGCCGGAGATCATCCCGGAGCGTCTGCTCAGCAGTCCCCTCAACCTCGATAGCCGACTGCCCCAAATCCAGACTCCTGCCCTGCAGCAACAGCTCTATCGCGGTGCCTACGCCATCACCCGTTCCCAGGGCATTGACCCTCAAGAAGCCGCGTTGCTAGCCAAGCTGGCAGCGGCGTTTCAGCTATCACCTGAGATCACCCAAGCCCTCGCCAGGCAACCCCTGCCGGTTCCCCCTTCTGGCAGCTTGATGAATTCGGCCCTAACCGGCATCGCGGCCTTGATCGGTCGTGAGGGAGAGGTGCGGCGGCTGATTTTTGACTACGCCCTAGGGGCGGCGATCGTTGGGCTGATTCCTATTACCGGGGGCGGTTCCTTGGAGGTGAAACTGCTGATTGTGTTGGGGTTGGTACTGAAGATGAGCTGGGATATTCGTAACCTCTGGGGCAAACCTAGAGGTCAAGATATGCTGGCCATGATTGGCACTGGATTGGGCTTCCTGGGGGCATTACTGGCAGGGTGTCTGGCCTGGGCGACGGTTATTGGTCTGGGGGTGGTGATCCCCTATGTGGGAGCTTTGGCTACTGCCGCGGGATTGGCCACGGCCACCTGGATTGCCGGGCAGGCTACCCACCAGTTCTACACCAGCCAAAAGCGCCCCGACCTGGTCGCCCTGAAACGGATCTTTCCTCAGCTCATGCCGCCCGATCCATCTTCCGTTCCTGCTGGAGATCAACGCCATGGACAAGATTAACCGGCGTCAATTTTTGCTAGGGGGCGTGACGGCGGGGACTGCCGCCACCCTGGGGGTAGAGCACATCCGCCGATCCCGGGCCGCAGCTCGACAGGCGGCGATCGATGCCTATGTAGCCGAGTTCTACGACCCCGATGACTGGATTCAAGCGGCGGTCACCGGCGATACCCGCATGGTTGAAGAATTTCAGGCTATTCAAGCCGCTGTTAGCTTTCCAGCACCGCCCATTCCCTACAGCCGGGAAATTTCGAAGCGGCTGATTTTGCTGAGTCGCCTCGCCACCCAGCAGTACATCACTGGGCGTAACGACCCTAGCTACGACGGCAATCTGCAGCGACTACTCGACTATGACCCCAGCCTAGACAAGTACCGCCTAATCACCCATTTCCGGGGAAAAGAACGCCAGGTCAACGACAACATTGAAATCCAGGTGCCCCAGCAGGTCCTGGATGATCCGACTCTGCTCGACGATCTAACTGCCCTGGAAGACACCTTAACCCAAACTGAAGATGCCATACGCACAGGGGTGACCGCTGTTGTGAAAGTGGGCCGCACCATCGAAGTGTTCTACGGCTTTTTACTGGAATCTGACGACGATAGCATCCTGGTCTTTCGCGGTACCCAGCGTACCGCTGAGTGGATTGGCAATATCTATGCCGTCCAGCAAGGCTACCTGCATCCCCAGACGGGAGAGCAGCTAGGCCGGATTCACACCGGCTTTCGCCGCATCGCCGACACGATTATTAATCCTCTGGTAGTCGAGGCTGTCCGACAAATTAATCCCGACAAGCCTTGCTACGTGTCGGGTCACAGCCTGGGGGCAGCGCTGGCTACCCTCATCGCCCTAGACATTGCCCTCGCCGTGCCGCCATTACAGCCCAACCTTCAGGTCTACGCCTACGCCGGCCCTCGCGTTGGAGATCCCGAATTTGCCCGTAGCTACGCCAAAATTTTGCCCAACAGCTTTCGGATAGCCAACCTGGCCGATCCGATTCCCACCATGCCCCCCACCAAACTTCAGAGTGAATTTGTGCACGTAGGCGAAGAATGGTCTTTTCTGACCCAATCGGGTGATTTGCTGCCCAACCACATTGTGGACACCTATCGTCGCGCGGTGGATGCCGAAGCAGAAACCAATCAACCCCGACGCTTTCCCTTGAGCGGTACCACTTAAACGTGGCATGAGCAGATTTAACGTCGTTACCAAAACTGTAATTTCCCCAACCGAGTCTCCGGCTGTTGACAGCCTAATTTTTGCGATCGGATGGGGAGTCTAAGGGGGGATGAAAACAAGGGGGGCAGCCATGGGCAACCATGCTATCTGGACGTTTATAGGTGCTATGGCAGTCAACAGGTTGGTTAAGACAATTCTCAAACTTGACGTTCAAACGTTTGAACATTCTCAACCGCTTAAAATGTCCTAACCTACTCCTTGAGCGCAATAGCGTTGTCGCTAGCTTAGGATGGGTGATCACCGACGGGAAATTCGCCATGGCACAGTCTGAGCCAATTGGTGCAGTTACCTGACCGGTGAGATTTTCACCCCAGCAAAACAAGCCTGGCGCGATCGCTGGCAAGCTTTACAGGAAGCGACTTTCATGGTGCCTGTGAGCGCCGAGTCTGACCCGACCTACAGGACGGTGACGCTGGCCTCTGGTCGTTATGAAGCTGTCAATGGGCCGTTTTCTGTGGAGTTGGTGAACCAGGAAGATTGGATAGCGTTTGGCGATCTGACCGATGATGGTCAAGACGATGCGGTCGTAGTTCTGGGCGTTAACTGCTGGGCGATCACAGGATAGTCCCATGCTCACCGGGGTAACGCTCTTGAAGAGGCTCATGCACGTCGTCGGTTGAAAGCGCAGTTCCTGAATCTGTATTCCGTTGAACCAGAAAGGGGCACGACAATGCCGTGCCCCTATGGGTTTTGCCAATTTGACAATCGCCTTAGCGGATTACATCACCGACGCTTCTCGGGCGGCGGCCGCTTCGTCGGGGTGGATATTCAACCGGGTGAGGTTGACTCGGCCCCGTCCGTCGATTTCCCGCACCTTGATGATCACCTCATCACCGACGTTAACTTCGTCTTCGACTTTAGCCACCCGATAGTCCGCCAGCTGAGAGATGTGAATCATGCCCTCCTGACCGGGCATAAACTCGACGAAGGCTCCAATCGGAATCACGCGGGTGACCTTACCCGCGAACACATCCCCGGCCTTGGGCTTGAAGGTGATCGCTTCGATCATCGCCTTGGCCTGCTTGGCCTTCTCCCCTTCGAGAGAGGACACGGTAACGGTGCCGTCGTCTTCGATGTCGACCTTGGCGCCGGTGGCCTCGGTGATGCCTTTGATCTTCTTACCGCCGGGGCCAATCACCATGCCGATCATCTCGGGGTCGATCTTGAAGCTCAGCAGTCGCGGTGCGAACGGTGACATTTCGGCGCGGGGCTCGGCGATCGCCGCCACCATTTTCTCCAAAATGTGCAGCCGGGC
>PYEQ01000872.1 GCA_003017785.1 filamentous cyanobacterium CCP5
GGCGTGGAGCGATCGCTCCAGCACGTCTTCCACCCAGAACTTTTTCACCTTATTCAGCAACACCTGGCGCTGGCGATACTCCTGGCGAGACGGGCCAGCTGTCCCAGGCCGTTGGGAAGGGGTAGGCTGGAGGGCCTCGAGGCGATCGTAAACCGTGACATTCACCACGTTGCCGTGGATCTGGGTGAGGTCTCCCTGAATATCCTGGGCCAGATTTAGGTGGCTATCCGCCACGTTGCCAACATTAATATGCTGGGAAGCATCTTGGGAGTGACTCATCGTCTGACTGGTCCCCCATCAAAACCGGCATCGTTACAGCAAAATTAGCGACTGAGCCGCTACTCCCAACCAGGGGGCCAGGGTTTTGAAGATAGGCTCCAGCTTCTGCCAGAGATCCTGGCCAACCCCCAGGGTTTCATTCACCCGCTTCAGGGTTTGAGCCGCCTTTTGCAGACTTTTAGCCGCAAAGCCCTTGTCCGGTTCTTCTGCTTGGGCTTCTTCCTTAGCAGTCTCCACATAGGCCATGACCGTTTGCTTGTCTGCCTCTGGCAGATCTGACTGGCTAAACAGCGCCTCCAGCTGAGTCAACTGATCGATCACTTCCTCTGGCGTAAGCACCTGACCCTGGTTCCAGGTAGTGTCAGCACTCTGGTGGACATCGCCGCTGACGTCCTGGGCTAGGTTGAGACTAGACCCCTGAACGCTGCCGATATTAATATCGTTATTCTTGCCATTAGCCATGGGTCTTGGAAATATAGACGCAAATTTTGCCTCGCTACCGCGATTATAGTCTGCTGATTTTTTAGACCCAAATCATTAGGTTCAAATGTTTACGTTACGCCTCCTTTAGTGGTAGCCAAGACCCTTCGAAATCGTCCTGAACATCACCATCGACCAAGATGTAATCAGCTGCCTGGCTGCCATGGCCCCATTAGGTCCATGGGCCAAAATGAATGAATTGATATTAAGAACTGCTTCAAAACATTCAAGATTGCCATCGGCTGCTCTGACTTTTGTTGGAATAAAAAGAAAGTGGTCCCACCATCCATTAGCTAATGGGTCTGGCGAAAACGTGATCTCAACCAACTTTTCAAATTGTAGTTGAGCGAGTTTCCCTAACAATATTGCTTTCTAGAGGTTGCCATGGCTACTACCGCCAGTTCTCCCCTTGATCTTCTAATGGCTCGTTTAGTCAAATACCAGGAGATAGCGGACCAGGTCAACCAGGCCTGTGCCGAAAAAGGATGTCCCCCCGCCTTTGATATTCAGCTTTCACCCAATAATGAGTCTAATGACATTCGCATTCGGGCGTCGGAAGACTATCGATTTGAAGGCTTTGGCAGCGTGTTTGGGTTTCCTCCCAAGCTTTCCTTTTGGGTTCACCACGTTCCGAAAACAGGCGACCAGGTAGAAATTGGTCGATTTTTAGTGCCGATTAATTTCGGCGACCTAGCCCAAATCTAAACCGCGGCCTCGGGTCCAAACCATTAGGATGACTGTCATGCTAATCGCCCCAAGTAGAGGGCCTTAACGGTGCTATTGACCGTCTGGGTTTCGTTGTTTTAGGTGCCCGCGTCTATTCCTGGGTCGTGTGGGGAGTGCCAATCAGATACAGCAGCGCCATCCGCACTGCTACGCCGCTGGTAACCTGATCGGCAATCAGGCTCAGGTTCGGGTCGTCCATCAGGTCGGAGCTGATTTCTACGCCGCGATTGGTGGGGCCAGGGTGAAGGATTTTCACTGAATCCTGGCAGTGGGTGAGGCGATCGCGGGTAATTCCGTAGTGGCGGTGATACTCCCGCAGGCTGGGCAGCAGGTGCTGGCTCATGCGCTCCCGCTGGAGTCGCAGGGTCATCACAAAGTCCGCATTCTCCAGGGCCGGTGCTAGCTGCCAGTGCTGGTATACCGGCCGAGGGGAATCCCCTGGAGCGGCTGTGGTAAAGGCCGCGGCAAAGCCGGACGGCAACAGGGTCGGTGGTCCCACCAGATGCACCTCCGCCCCACAGGCGGTCAGACACCAGATATTGGATCGGGCCACTCGAGAATGCAAAATATCACCGACGATGGCCATTTTTTTGCCCTTTAGGTCTTGGAT
>PYEQ01000080.1 GCA_003017785.1 filamentous cyanobacterium CCP5
CCCAGGCTGTCTCCATAACCCTGTCCAAACTGGACTGGCCCATGCGTTCAATTGTCAGCAGGGACTTAGATTCGCTGGCCAGTTTTTCGTCGTCGTTGCCCATGGTCAGAGCTGCCAGATAGCCAGCTTCGGCAACCGCGCTCACTACCCGCTCATCGTAGTAGCCCGTCAGATAGGTGAAATAGTCAATGGCAATTCCTAGCCTGTCTTCCAGTATTTGTTTAGAGGCTTGGACTTCAGCGACTAGCTGCGAGTCGGGAATCTGACGTAAATCCGCTGGATGGGTAACGCTATGGGAAGCGATGGTAACTAAGGAATCAGCAGCCATCTCTGAAAGCTGCTCCCAAGTCAGGGGCGGCTCACTACCTCGCCGTCGAGCTTGCCGGGAAAGCCGGAAAATACGGCGGGAACGTTATAGCGCTTCAAAAGAGGATAGACATGCTCATAGTGGCCGGCATAGCCATCGTCAAAGGTCAACAACACAGGCTTGTCCGGGAGAGACTGGCCTGTGCCGAAGATGCTGCACTAGGCTATCTAAGCTGATCGGGATAAATCCATTGCGTAAAAGCTTCTGAAGCTGCCCTTCCAGGTCTTTAAGAGTCAGATCAAAAAATACCTCTGGCTCAGAGAGCACATCGTGATACATCAAAATAAGCACTCGGGCCAGCTTGGCCTGGGGATGAATACCGGGCCGGGGGGCAACGTAAATTTGGCCCGGATTTCGTACTTCCAAGGCAGCTTTGAGCCCGGATAGGAGGACTGAGCCCATCAGCTGCTTAGTTTGAGCTACAGATGGCTTCTTCAACGGCGACGGCTGAACTCGTCAGACTGGCTGACCAGGAAGAATCGCGAACATATACTCCGCCCCTAGGGAAATATTGGCAAGGGAAGTCAGCTCGATTGGCCGCAGAGTCGACTTCGTTTCAAACGACTCCACTACAGGAACAGCTGCACCTAGCAAAGCTGTGGTTCCGGCTGCCGCTGCGATCGCGTACGGTCGCCAGGCTTTCTTCTTGACCGGACGTTATTTATGCAGCATCCAGCCCTCCATCACTGTGCCGTGGAATTAATCGCACCATGAGCATAGAGACTATATCTCTCGAGATGCCCAACCCGACTTTAAGTCTTGGCAGATGGGGCATTAAGCTTAGCCTAAGGAACGAGACCTGTTGTCTAAGGCTTGGGCTGCAAGAATTTAGTTTGAAAGGGGCTCTACAGATAGGGCTGGTGCTGTAGGCATATCAGTGCACCACTTTTGATAGTCAGAGATTAAGCGCCAACATAGTCGCTGCTTCATCGTTTGCAAGACGCCTTTCAGCAAACTATTGCCCGCCATCTCAATAACGGGTCTTGGGGTCAAGGCTAAAGCTGACGGTATGTCAACGTCAACTTGTAAAAAGGCTGTTCCCTGAAGCTGAGTCTGTGCCCCGTGGGACTCAGACTCTAAAAATCCATCTAGGTGCAGAGCAAACCGCTGCCCGATATAGTCGCAGCCGCGAATCTGACAGCCTGTGGATTTTAAGAACACCCGCCCTAATTCCCCAGACCAGACCCTTAAATCTACTACTGGCTGGATAGAGAGCATGAGAAACCGCATCGGCCGCATTTTCAACCGAAATTGATCGGGCGCTAAAACTTCTACCTGATTGGCGTCAACAAGGGCTTTTACCAGGCGCTGAGGTTGTTTGAGATAGTGATGGAGCGCGATCGACTGATTTTCTACCCAAAACTTAATGGACTGCTCCGCTTCAAACTTAACCATTACCTCTCCCGGTATGAAACTATTGTCCAGTAACTGTTATCGCTATTATCAAAATTCATTGAGACCCATCGATGCCAGCAACCGCTAAAGACTTGCACCTAAACCCATTGACGGTTTGTCGCCCGTCTAATCTAATGGAACAGCTACTCTGCCTATTGAGTTTACCTTTGTAGCACCTCTAAATACTAGTTATGAATCTCGCTCCAGAGGATTTCCTGGATTTAGACTCTCCCTGTAGACACCCCTCAGCCAACACCCGTTTCCCATGAACTCTAGAATTGCCTATCTGGGCCCACCGGGCACTTACTCTGAAACAGCCGCTTTAACCTACGCTCAATCTCTCAATCGCCCTAACGGCCATCCCTCCGAACTCAAGCCTTATCCTTGTATTGCTCAGGTGTTAAAAGCAACGGCCGACGGGGAAACCCACTACAGCGTTGTTCCTGTCGAAAACTCTATCGAGGGAGGCGTCACTTTAACCTTGGACACCCTATGGCAGCTGGATACTTTGTCAATCCAGCAAGCGCTGGTATTACCGATTGCCCATGCCCTCTTGTCCCAGGCAAAATCCCTAGAAACCATTCGCACGATCTATTCCCACCCCCAGGCGCTAGCCCAATGCCAGCAGTGGATTGAGCAGCATATCCCCAGTGCCCAGCTGATTCCCACTCAATCCACCACCGAGGCACTGCAGCATATAAAAGACAATACAGAAACCGCTGCGATCGCCTCTGAACGGGCGGCGACAATGTATGGGTTGCCTATATTAGCCCATGGTATCAATGATCATACGGACAATTGTACTAAATTCTGGGCGCTTGGCACCCAGACATCTCCAGGAGGAGCGTATACATCCCTGGCGTTTAGTCTAGCTATCAATGCTCCCGGAGCTTTGCTCAAGCCACTTAAAATCCTGGCTGATCATGGCATTAACCTGAGCCGCATCGAATCGCGCCCAACCAAGCGTTCCCTAGGCGAATATCTATTCTTCTTGGATTTAGAAATTCCCGTAGATAATAGCGATGCAAAGCAAGCACTAATCGAACTTAAAAACTGTACAGAAACTCTCAAAATCTTAGGTAGTTATAGCTTTTTAGGTAGGTAAAAATAAGCCACCATCTAAACTCCAGTTACGAATTTAGACTGTGGCCATCAATGGTCTAAACCGCACGGTCACCTGAAAAAATCGGAACCGAGGTGATTCAACACCGCTGCCAATCGGTCTACACCAGAGAGACCTTCCGTCGCAGGTTGATACCCAAACCGTGCTCCGAAAGAATGGGCTTGAGCCGCCGAACTGTATGCTTCTGATCCTCTGGAAGCCCGAGGTCTGCCTGGCTTCAGTGAAGCCCTACAAACTGCGGCGATAGCCCTGCCCCATTGAGGCAGCAGTAACTCTGTCTAAAAGCCGATGGCGGGATTTGAACCCGCGACCGCTCGATTACGAATCGAGTGCTCTACCACTGAGCCACATCGGCAACATTAGTTGATCAGTATAGCAAGACAGTGCCTTTTAGGGGATGCTCTGAGCAGAGCAATCAGGATCTCCTCGATCTTCTAGAAAGGCGAAGTAATTCCCTGCTGTCAGGTAGGCGATCGAGACTCCTGGTCAAAGGATGACTGTTTTTACTCGACGTTGAGGCAAAACTGGACAAGAGCTGGTCAATGCCAAGCTTTAATCTTAGCTGCTTTACATAGATGACACATACATGAAATCTGTCGTAAGGTCTATGGAAAAGTCTGATCACACATTCAAAAAAGGGATTGCTAAAGACAGCCCCTAAAGCCTAATGACAAATTTATCTGGATATGCAGGCAGCGGTAATGGACTTGGAAAAAGATAGGCCCAATCAGGTCAAAGAGACCATTAAACCTCATCAGCAAATTTACGAGTCTCAACAAATTTTATACAGCTATTTTCTGGAAGCTGTTAAAGCCGAGCATCCTGAAGAGGTGATTCGATACTTTAAGACCCTATTTTTCTATCAGGTAGATTCCACAGATGCACCAGCATTACCGGCGCTCTATACTTTAGTCTCGTCAGATAGTAAAGAACTCTTTCATCAGGCTATTAAGCGAATTTGCTATATCCTGATTAATAACTGGCATAGCCAACGAAACTCGGCCGCGATCGCAGCTTTCTTCGATATTTTCTCGGATCCGATCCTGCACCGATCAGCCCTTTCAGATATGCTGACCCGCCTGAGGCAGTGGATGGTTGAGTTCATTCAGGGACAAGACTACCGGGAGCTACAGCTGTATCGACCTGACTTAGATAATATTTCAAGCAGCTGGATTCAGCGCTACACAGCCTATTTGCTAGCCGCCCAATCCCACGACACGAGTAATCCCGATGAGCAAAGGATAATTGCTCAAACGCAGGCTCAACAACAAAGGGAGAAGTTCAAATTTTCCTTAGCAATGTATACGGCTTTCAGTGGCCGCTTAAATAGACGTCACGACAATCCAACGGCACTGGATAGTCAGACACTGACGCTAATCCGTAAGATATTGGTTAGGCGGGGCAGCCTTGACTATAAGTATCTAGCTAAAGTGTTTTTAGCGCAGTCAAAAGAAGTTAGCTTTTCCATCTTTAAACAAGGATTTCTGCGATATTTTTTATTCACGGTACAAAAAACTCCTGCAGAAGACCTAATCCAACGGCATTTAGCCTCGAAATTGGAAGAAATATATCCCCATCGCAACCCAGATATCCTAGATGATGCATTGCTATTACGTGCAGCCAATCGGATCATCGATGCTTGCACGATTGATAGCTCAGGCAAGATTTCTCCACTGCTGCGAGAGGCTTTGGATAGACACGAAGTACTAGCCCCCGCCATGATCCTGCTCCGAACTGTGCTGGTCAGTCCTTACTCCCAAGCTCATTTAGACACTCGCATTGCTAGCCTTATCGAGATCTATGGCTTAGAAGACGAAGCTGACTGCCAGGACTTCATTCGATTTCTGGAGGTGCTGCGCATCGCCTCTACAATTTACCTTCAAGATGTGGAGTACAATTTGGTGTCTATGAATAAGTCCGGCGACCAGGATGCCCTAGTCGCTCAAGGCCAAGCTAATACATATCGGTTTTTCTCCCATCGCCAGTCAGAACCTGTACCAAGTCTTAGTAGCTAAATATATCGTTGAGGGGTTACTTTCAAGGTGATAAATCTGGTAATGGTCTGAGAGTAATTCCTTCCGCGGAGGCTCCTCTTGGTTCCCGTCAAAGACTACAACCCGGTTCGCACAACGCCCTACGTCACCTATGGGTTAATTGTGCTCAACGTACTGATCTTTCTTTATGAGATCAGTTTGCCACCCAATGCCCTATCTAGCTTTTTCACCGAATGGGCGGTGGTTCCTGAGCAGCTGTCTGATAGCTTCCAGACGGGAGTTTCAACGGTCAATATTGAGGAGTGGCTAACGCTAATTACGGCTCAGTTTCTCCACGGAGGGATTCTCCATCTAGGTGGAAACATGCTGTATCTGTATATCTTTGGCAATAATGTCGAAGAGCAGTTGGGACGGGCAAAGTTTTTATTTTTCTATCTCACCTGTGGACTTCTAGCTAATTTAGCCCAGTGGTTTTTTGCGCCAGAATCAGGGGTGCCCTCACTGGGGGCTAGCGGCGCGATCGCCGGAGTCATGGGAGCCTATATCTTTCGCTTCCCGCAGGTACAGATTTTGACCATCGTGCCCCTAGGGCCATTGCCGCTGCCCTTGCGCGTTCCGGCGGTGTTTTATCTGGGATTTTGGTTTTTGCAGCAGGCCTTCTACGGAACCGCTAGCCTTGAGGCCCGTACCATGATCGGCATGGAAGGGGGTGGCATTGCTTACTGGGCCCATGCCGGAGGATTTGTGATTGGGGCATTGCTAGGGCCGATGCTAGGGCTGTTTGACAAGGCCGACCAGGACCCAGAAATGCCCCAATCCCCTGAGAGAGCTTCTGACCCAGGCTCCTCCGATGGCTAGCGCCTCCCTTCTCATTCGCTCAGAATTCTCACCGGAGATAGATAATTAGCTTTACTGTTCCTGCATCAGGCGGTTGTAGTTCTGTTGGAGTTGGATGTTGGTTTCAGTGATTTTGTCGGAGAGTTCCTTTTCTGCATCGCTCATGCCTTTCCAAAAGGCGGCGGAGCGCTGGAGGCTAATATATTCGTCCCAAATTTGCTTGACCAAGTTAGCGACTAAGGGGCTTTCTTGCTCTATCTGGGGGTAGAGTTCTGCGAATTGGGCCTTGGCCTGATCGTGGGTTTTGACATCCTGGGCTAGGGCAATTGCCCCTTTGAGGGCGGTGCTGTAGGGATTAGATGCATCAGTCATAGCGAGTTCATGCTCAAAAACAACAGAATCCCCCAGGCTGAGGAAGAGCGCGATCAAGGCAGCTCCAGCCTCACAGCTGAGGCGACCTGCTAGCATGATCCCAAATTTTCGCTGCTGAGACATCTTCTGTTTGTGGGATATACCTCAGCTGGTAGCGCAATTTGCTTCTAAACCTCGCTCAAGTCCAGAAGCGGAGTTTTAACTAAGGGGAAACTACAGGTTTCGAGCTGAACTTGGTTTATGACCTGGGCAGTTAGGACTTTAGCGGAAGCTATCTGGATCCAGGGGGCGACCGCCGGAACCTGTCGTTTCATTCAGCTGAGTGCCGGTGCCACCATCGGATGCGTCTAGGAAGGGTTTGAGGTTAATGCCCTGGGAACGATAGCCGGATCTTCCTCCAATCAGTTCTCCTAAGCCACCTGGCAGCGCCGTGCCGCCGCCAACAAATGTATTGACGCCCTGGGTAGTTTCGCCGCTGTCCGCCAGGGTCAGGTTTTCAAAGACGCGATCGCGGGTAGCCATGGGGTCTTGTCCCGGTGGTACGGTGAATACGATACGGCAGGCAGGAACCGCTTCACTAGTGACGCAAACGGTGTTGTAGCCGTTTTCAACAGCGGTTTGCATTTCGACAAGCCCGTCTGGTCGGTATTGCTCCAGGCGGCGGCTGATTTCCTCGCAGCGACGCTGGGCGGGCCAGGCACTGCCCATATCTTCAGGCACCGCCCAGGGATAGGCCTGCCCGGGCTGGCTCTCGGGTAAATACATCACGGTGGGCTGAGCGTCATTGATTTGACAAGCGAAGCGGGGAACCGAGGTTGCTTCTGGAGTCGGTTCCTCTGCTTCCTGAGCCAATCCCGCTACGGGTAGAAACGTAGTCCCGAGAGCGATACTGGCTAAAGCCAACGGTGTAGAAATTTTGCGCATAGTTTGCATATCCTTACCCTCTTCAATGGCCGATCCGTACCCTTCCATACCCTGTAGTGGTGACGAACACCATTGCTGTTTGTTCGCGGTATCTCTAGGCTACCTCGGGGATTGGGGCAGAATGCATGGCTTTCTCGGTCGGTGCCATCTAGTCCTCAGGCACTCGCCCGCAGCAGCTGTTTGACGGTTTCGATCATGTCGCTGGGGCGGAAGGGCTTGGCAATATAGGCATCTGCCCCCTGTTTCATGCCCCAATAGCGGTCGAACTCTTCTCCCTTGGAGGAGCAAATCACGACGGGAATGTTGCTGGTGTTTTTAGAACTCTTAATCCAGCGACATAGTTCGTAACCGTTCATGTGGGGCATGACGATGTCTAGCACCACTAGATCCGGTGGGCTGCCCTGAATCATGGTCTGAGCCTCGGCACCGTCCTTGGCTTCTACAACGGTTAATCCAGCCTTGAGCAGCAGCCCGGCAATCATTTCTCGCAGGGTAGAACTGTCATCAACGATTAGGACTGTGCTCATGCCGATGCCTCGCTGGCGGTGGTGCTCTTGGACTGTGCTCGTTCGCTATTATGGCTAATTTGTGCCCTAGAGAAAACCCAAAAATCTAGGGGTTGCTGCTTGTTAACGCTATCCTAACTGGGAATTTCGGGCTCTAGCAGTTTGAGCACAGCCTGGGGCTGCAGCTTCTCTTTAAACCAGACAATTTTGGCTGGGGTGTCGGCCAGGTTGACCCCGGCCTTGTCTAGATTCAAGCGCTCAGAAATGGCCAGAATTAGGTTAGGGCGATCGCTTTTGCGTACCTGGGCAAATTTCTTGCGCAGATATTCAGGACGCCAGTAGCCCACGATTTCTAGCAGATAGTCCCGCCCGTCGGGGTGCACCAGGCGAAAGTCTGGAATCATCACGCTGCCCGGGATCGGCACTAAATCCACCTCCCGTTCTAACTGCCAGGGGGTCTTTTGGGGCCAGCGGTTGGCAAAGGACTCCTCGATCAAGCTGTCGTAGGGCTTACCGGGGGGATAGTGGGAAACCAGACCGCAGTCAGAATCGAGAGTGTAGTGGTGCTGTTTGAGCTCGCCGCTGTAGCGATCGCGGCGATGCAGGGTCGTCACCAGACTCCAACGGGTAACGTGGAGCAGAGCGGGTAGCACCTTGGCCATGTCGAGGCCGTAGCGGGTGCTAGTTTTGAATAAACTAGCTGGGCCGTCGATGGTAATGGTGAACCCTGTGTCGGCGTCCCCTTCGATGTAGGTCATCAGCCGAAATAGCTTCAGGTAGCGGAACATCAGCTTGTATTCGCCCGGATCGTTGCGATGTAGGTTGAGGGCGATGTGGCTGGCCTTGTAAAAAATTCCCTGGACTTGAGACAGGTTATAGCGGTGAATCAGTGCGTCTGGGCTGGGAGTCTCAAATTCGGTGAGCACCCGGTTTTCCTGAAGATCGGCGTAGAGCCCCTGCCGAATTTCGCTAGCCGCCACTTCTCGCTCCAGCTCCTGGCTGAGCTGCTGGGACAGACGCTCTAGGGTAGCCGTTACTGCCTGGGGAGAAGGAGCCCCTTGGGCCGATAGGGAAAATACTCGCCGCCGCAGGTCTTGGGGCTCCAGGGGACTGACAATTTCGAAGGTGGAAAAGCCGCTACGCAAGATATGGGCTAGCCCGCGCTTGATCCGATAGTCGGTATCTTCTCCTTCTAATTCTTGGAGCTGACGATTGAGCTCTCCCTGGGTGCGACCGACATGGGCCTGAAATAGCTCAATCAAATCGGTGGCCATCTCCAGATGGCGGGAGTTGAGGGGCAGCCGCTTGGGTTGTAGGGTTTCTCCCTGGAAGCGATGAATGAGCAGTTCTGATGGTAGCGTAGGCGAGAATCTCCCCAGGAACTTTACACTGAGAATTCTAAGCCGAGAGGTAAGCCTAGGGTATGGCCATAGAGAAGGATTAACGATGGCACAGGTGTCCCTTGAAGCCTGGGTCGGCCGAGTCCGCTCAGGCGAGTTAGGTAGCTTTCCCACCGATACGGTGCCGGCCCTGGCGGCTCGTCCAGATCGGGCTGGCCAGATCTACACGCTGAAACAACGCAGCCCGGACAAGCCATTAATTTTGATGGGGGCGTCCCTGCGATCGCTGCTGCCCTACACCGTGGGTGTCCCTAGAGAAATTGCCATCTGGCAGCGGGTCGCTGATCGCCACTGGCCCGGACAGCTGACCCTGGTGCTGCCGGCGAGCGATCGAGTACCGCCAGCCATGAACCCCCTGCAAACGGGCACCATTGGAATTCGGGTACCGGCCCATCCCCTAGCGGTTTATCTGTTGGAGCGCACTGGACCGCTGGCGACGACTAGCGCCAACCGTTCGGGCCAGCCGCCCTTGGAGGCGATTGCCGACATTGAAGGCCAATTTCCCCAGGTTTTGACCCTCACCCCGGCCGCCCTCGACCAAATTGCAGCGGATTTGGATCAGCCTTTACCCGCGCCCTCTGGACAGCCTTCTACGGTCGCTCGCTGGACAGGGCAGGGCTGGGATATTATCCGCACAGGCGCTGTTGCCCTAACGGCAACCGCTGGCCTAGCCTAATAGCTGTACCTGGGCATCGAGTTGGCGTTCTTTTAGGATTTTTTTGCTGTGGATGATATCACCCAGGCCCGCTGGGAAGCGTTAGCTCAGTTTCAAGCTGGCTTTCTGGCCAATGCGTCCCATGAGCTCCGGGCTCCCATGACCCAGATCATCAGCCTGCATCAGCTGATTCTGGAAGGGCTCTGTGAAGACCCGGCGGAAGAACGGCAGTTTTTGCGTCAGTCCTTTGAAACCACCCAGAAAGTCCTGGCCAACCTGGATTTGCTCATCAGCATCTCAAAGCTGACCATCGGCCGCATTCAGCCAAAGCTCCAGGAGGTATATCTCCAGGATGTGTTTGTGCAGCTGCAAATGCTGGTGCAGATGATCGCGGAAAACCGCAGCTGTCGCCTCCGGTTCGAGGCAGGGGAGGCCGATCGGGTCAAGAGCGATAGTGACTGGCTAGTCGAGGCCCTGAGGCTGTTGGTGGAGGGGGCGATCGCCGCCCAGAGCGAACAGCTACATATCCACAGCCGGTTCGTCGATCAACAGCAGCATATTTCAGTCACCACCGATAGTGATCCTGGCCTGTGGGCAAAGGATTTAGAAGATCTCCCCATCCCAGCTGCCGATACCCCTGCCGCTGGGTTTGTACAGAATTTTTCTCCGGGCTACTGCCAGCAGCTAGCCGCCCGGATTTTGCAGCCCCTCGGTGGCTCCCTGGTGGTCAATCCTGATAACAGTCCTGACAATCAGCAAACATTTTTGATCACCCTGCCCGCTTTTCAGCCATAGCCTTCAACCGCAGTTGCCTCCCTGCACCAGTGTCCAGATGTTGCCAGAATTTTTACCCCCCACTGTCGATCTCCTGACAGAATCGACCTCCATTCAGCTAGCGGCTCAGATGCGTCAGGAACCCGTGCAAACATCCCCTGAACAGGTCGTACAGACCAGCTTTGTGCAGGCCGGTAGCGGTGTTCCTGTGCTGCTGCTGCACGGATTTGATAGCTCTGTATTTGAATTTCGTCGCCTGCTGCCGCTGCTAAGCCCCCAGATAGAAGCCTGGGCGGTGGATATGCTGGGTTTTGGCTTTACGGAACGGCCAGCGACTCAGATTACCCCAGCGACCATTAAGCAGCATCTGTACGGCTTTTGGCAGCAGTTTATCCAGCGACCCATGGTGCTGGTGGGGGCATCCATGGGGGGAGCCGCTGCGATCGATTTTGCCCTCGAGCACCCAGAAGCGGTCAGCCATCTGGTGCTGTTAGACAGCGCCGGCTTCGCGGCTGGTCCGGCCATGGGGGCGCTGATGGTTCCCCCGCTGGACCGATTGGCGACGGGCTTTTTGCGCAATCCCTGGGTGCGTCGGAAGATTAGTGAACAGGCCTACTGCGATCGCCGCTACGTCACCCCTGATGCGGAGCTGTGTGCGGCCCTGCATTTGGAGTGCTCTGGTTGGAGTCAGGCTCTGATTGCGTTTACCAAGAGCGGTGGCTACAACTTTTTGCAGAATAGAATTGCCGAAATCACCTGCCCAACTCTGATTGTCTGGGGTAGACAGGATCGAATCCTGGGGACCAAAGATGCTCGCCGCTTCGAACAGGTGATTTCTGATAGCCAGCTGGTCTGGATTGACAACTGCGGCCACGTACCCCACCTCGAGGCTCCTGAGGCCGCTGCCGGAGCCATCTTGCACTATTTGGGCCTGGAGGCAGACTAGAGCATCGGCTGGCAATGAATTTTTGAGGCCGCAACGAAACGGTATATTTTGACGGTCATCCCCTTGCAATTTGGCTGAGCCATCTATGACCATCAAAATGCCGAGCCGGTCCGCCGCCTCTACCCTTGGCCCAGGACCGTTAATTGGACTGCTGCTGTGGGTGGGTTTATTCCTGCTGCTGCGCAGCCCGCAACAGAGTCTAATGGCCCATGACGAAGGCTATTACGCCCAGCAGGCTCGCTGGATTTTAGAAAACGGCGATTGGCTAACCGTCGGCTGGTGGGGCGACCTGGTCTTTGATCGCACCATTGGGCTGCAATGGCTGATTGCCCTCAGCTACAGCATTTTTGGTCGCTCGGAATGGGCGGCGCGCCTGCCTACGGCCCTGGCTAGCGTGGGGGCGGTGGTGCTGACCTGGCGGCTGGGAACTCGGTTTTGGGACGACATGGTGG
>PYEQ01000873.1 GCA_003017785.1 filamentous cyanobacterium CCP5
GGCCCAGTCGGCGGGGTTGACGAACTGCTTGTTTTTGCCCTATCAATCAAAGGGCGACCTACCCTATTCCCTCACGGCCTGCGATTTGAGCCTGGTCAGTTTGGTCCCCGGAGTGGAGGGGCTGGTGGCTCCCAGCAAGCTCTACAGCAGTCTGGCTGCCGGCCGACCGGTGGCGGCTATCTGTGAATCTCACTCTTATTTGCGATCGCTGCTGTCTGAGGGCGGATTTGGCCGTGCCTTTAGCAATGGCGACAGCCGGGGCCTGGCCGACTTTATTCACACCCTGATGACCAACCCAGCCCTAGTCAAACAGATGGGCGATCGAGGCCGCAGCTACATGCAGCAAAAGTTTACCCCTGAGCAGGCGGTCCTTCGCTACTTTGAAGTGGTTGAAACCTGTCTCTATGGCCCTACGCCTGCCCCTGCTCCCCACGCCTCGCCGCCCAAAACCGCCACCTCTAGGCTGTAGTCTTACCGTTCCGCAGGCTGGTTAGAAACCTTAAATGTTCTGGCTCTAGGTCTTGCCAAATTAAATAATTCCGCTACCCTTTCTGGCATGGAGTGGGCTTCGACGGTCTCAGGATCTCAGTCTCTCCCCCGTAGTCTTAGCCGCGCTAGCCCTAAGACCGTAGGCAGAATAATTGTGCCCAAACCCATCTGACCATCCAAGAGCATTTGCACCTTAGATACTCGTTGTTGGTTCCTCGTTATGGCCTCATCCCGTCGCAACCGCAGCCGGTCCAAACGGCGCGCCATCTTCTGCCCCGACCAGCAGACCTACCTCGATAGCGTTAGCCAAAAGTATCCGCTTTACACTACCCAAGCTGAGCATTTGCAGCAGCGGGGGTTGAGCCGACTGCGATCGCTTACTGTAATTGCCGGCTATGGCACGGTTCCCCTGACTGGTGAATGGCTCGAAGCCTTTTGGTGTGACCATTGCCAAGAAACTCGCTGGTACCACGTCCACAAAACCGCTGCCAACCAATACACCCTTGAAACCGCCCCCGAATCCCTTTGGATGCAGGCCAGCGGCGTCATTTTACCCACCGGCAACCCCACCGTCAGCGAATTTACCCGTCGCCAAGCCCGCCAAACTCAGTACCAGGGCATCAAGGATTTCCGTCGCATTGGCTAAAAGCCTCTGGAGTAAACACCTCACAGCTCCTCATTGATGACCTCCTACCTGCGGCTCCAATGTCTGACACCGTAATTCGGGTTGAGAACCTGGGTAAAAAATATATTATTGGCCATCAGCAGCAAGAGCGCTATACGGCCCTAAGAGATGTGCTGGCTAACAAAGCCAGGGGAATAACCCAAATTTTCAATCCAAAATCCAAAATCCAAAATCCAAAGTTGGAGGAGTTTTGGGCTTTAAAGGATGTGTCGGTTGAGGTTAAACAGGGCGATCGCATTGGCATCATTGGCCGCAACGGCGCAGGCAAATCCACCCTACTCAAAATCCTCAGCCGCATTACCGAACCCACAGAAGGGCGCATTAGCATCAAAGGCCGAGTAGCTAGTCTGCTAGAAGTCGGCACAGGCTTTCACCCAGAACTGACTGGCCGAGAGAATGTCTACCTGAATGGTGCCATCCTCGGAATGAGCAAGGTAGAAATTCACCGCAAGTTTGATGAGATAGTTGCTTTTGCCGAAGTAGAAAAGTTTTTAGATACCCCAGTCAAGCGATATAGCAGCGGCATGTATGTGCGCCTAGCCTTTGCAGTAGCAGCTCACCTAGAACCAGAAATATTAGTCGTAGATGAAGTGCTAGCCGTAGGCGATGCAGCATTCCAGAAAAAGTGCCTCGGCAAAATGGAAGATGTAGCTGAGAGAGAAGGAAGAACTGTCTTATTTGTAAGCCACAATATGGCTGCGATAAGAAAACTTTGCTTAAGTTCAATTCTACTAAGAGACGGGAAACTTTTTTCGTTGGGCAAGACTTTCCAATGCATAACCCTCTATGAAGATGAACTCACAATAAACGGATCCTCTATTTGGACTAGACAAGAGCCAGAAGAGAAAATAGCTCAGAGATTAGCTATCACTAAAATTGAAGCAAAATTGAGGGGAGAACAGCCGCATCTTCAACTT
>PYEQ01000874.1 GCA_003017785.1 filamentous cyanobacterium CCP5
CAGGCAGAACTTCAAGACTAAAACGACGCCTCCTTACTCTCCTCCGATATTCGACAGCTGATTTATTTGCTCCAGCTGCGGCGGGGAATTAGACCGCTACTGCGGCTTATTCCCTAAAGTAGGATTGCCAGCAGAATCTTGCGATCGCTGTAGGGGATAAGGCTAAGTTTTGTTAATCTATTCCCCAAGCAGAAAGATCAAGCTGTCTTGCTTGTGGCTCCCTGTATCATTGCTGAGCTAGGTAAACTATGGCTGTGACCGTTGCCCCTGAACAAATTGAGCGGATTATCTGGAACCAGCATCACGATCCGTTCGAGATTCTCGGTCCCCACCTGGTGCAGCAGGACGGCAAAGCTCACTGGGCGGTGCGTGCCTACATACCGACGGCCCAGGCGGCCTGGGTGATCCTGCCCGATAGCCGACAGGAAATTCCGATGGAAACCGACCATCACCCCAATTTCTTCGAATGTCTGATCGAAACTGAAGAACTGGCTAACTATCAGCTCAAATACAAAGAAGGCGAACATGAGCGGGTTATCTACGATCCCTATGCCTTTAAATCCCGCCGCATCACCGATTTTGACATTCATCTGTTTTCAGAAGGGAACCACCACCGCATTTACGAAAAGCTCGGAGCCCACTTCACCACCCTCGATGGCGTCGAAGGGGTGTACTTCGCTGTTTGGGCTCCCAACGCCCGCAATGCCTCGGTCCTGGGAGACTTCAACTACTGGGATGGCCGCAAGCACCAGATGCGTCGCACCGGCAACGGCATCTGGGAGCTGTTCATTCCCCAACTCCAGGTGGGTGAGCACTATAAGTATGAAATTAAGAACCACGACGGCCACATCTACGAAAAATCCGATCCCTACGGCTTCCAGCAGGAAGTGCGACCCAAAACCGCCTCTATCGTCACCGACCTTGACAGCTACACCTGGAATGACCAGGACTGGATGGAGCAGCGTCGCCACACCGATCCCCTGACCCAGCCGGTTTCGGTCTATGAGCTACACCTGGGTTCTTGGCTCCACGCTTCTTCCACGGAGCCAGCTCTGGGGGCCGATGGCGCTCCACTGCCTCCGGTCCAGGTCGCAGATCTTAAGCCCGGAGCCCGCTTCCTCACCTACCGTGAGCTCGCGGCCAAACTAATTCCCTATATCAAAGAACTGGGCTTTACCCATGTGGAGCTGCTGCCGGTGGCAGAGCATCCCTTCGACGGCTCCTGGGGCTACCAGGTCACCGGCTACTACGCCGCCACCTCTCGCTATGGCACTCCTGAAGATTTGATGTACTTCATCGACCAGTGCCATCAGAACGGCATCGGCGTGATTGTGGACTGGGTGCCCGGCCACTTCCCCAAGGACGGTCACGGCCTGGCGTTCTTCGATGGCACTCACCTGTACGAACATGCCGATCCTCGCAAGGGTGAACACAAAGAGTGGGGCACCTTAGTCTTCAACTACAACCGCAACGAGGTGCGCAACTTCCTGGTAGCTAATGCGGTGTTCTGGTTCGACAAGTACCACATCGACGGCTTCCGGGTGGATGCGGTGGCCTCCATGCTCTATCTCGATTACCTACGGGAAGACGGGGAATGGGTAGCCAACGACTACGGCGGCCATGAGCACATTGAGGCGGCGGATTTTCTGCGCCAGACCAACCACGTGCTGTTTAGCTATTTTCCCGGCATTCTCTCCATTGCGGAAGAGTCCACCTCCTGGCCGATGGTGTCCTGGCCCACCTATGTGGGCGGCCTAGGCTTCAACCTGAAGTGGAACATGGGCTGGATGCACGACATGCTGGACTATTTCCACATGGATCCGTGGTTCCGCCAGTTCCACCAGAACAACGTCACCTTCTCCATCTGGTACGCCTTCACGGAGAACTTCATGCTGGCCCTCTCCCACGATGAGGTGGTGCATGGCAAGAGCAACATGCTGGGCAAAATGCCGGGGGACGAATGGCAGAAATTCGCCAACCTACGCTGTCTGTTCTCCTACATGTTTTTCCACCCCGGCAAGAAGACTCTGTTCATGAGCATGGAGTTTGGCCAGTGGAGCGAGTGGAACGTCTGGGGAGATCTGGAG
>PYEQ01000875.1 GCA_003017785.1 filamentous cyanobacterium CCP5
CTCCCCATCTCCCCTGCTCTCCCTCTCCCCTCACTCCCCATTCCCCGCAAAGTAGCCAAAAATATCCACCCAGATCCTTTACAAATGCTCCGCCGTTCCTGAGCATAGAGAAGGTTTTATCCAGGTTAGGAGTCAACGCTTGTGGAACGTACCTATTTAATGATCAAGCCCGATGGGGTACAGCGGGGGCTGATTGGCGAAATCATCCGCCGGTTTGAGACTAAGGGATTTACCCTGGTGGGGTTGAAGCTGATGGCGGTTTCGAAGGAGCTGGCGGAGGAGCACTATGCTGTCCACAGCGATAAGCCGTTTTTTGCCGGTTTGGTGGACTTTATTATCTCCGGCCCGGTAGTGGCCATGGTGTGGGAAGGGGAAGGGGTGATTGCCTCGGCCCGCAAAATCATCGGCGCCACCAAGCCGCTGGAATCTGAGCCCGGCACCATTCGCGGTGACTTCGGCGTCACCGTTGGCCGCAACATCATCCACGGATCCGACGCTCCGGAAACCGCTGAGAGCGAAATCAAGCTGTGGTTCAAGCCAGAAGAGCTGGTGTCCTGGCAGCCCGCCATGACCAGCTGGCTGTACGAATAGTCATTATCCAGACGGGCGATCGCCCTGGACGCCATCCCAGTCCACCGTAGCCGCAGGGGCGATCGCCCCTGCGGTATATTTTTGGGGTCGGTGTTGGCGGATGGCCCTTTGACCCTACAAGAATTTGGACTGCTGTTAATTTCGGTGCTGGCCAGCTCATTCGGTCAGCTGTTTCTGAAGCTGGGGGCGCTGCAGCTAGGGGCCGTGACCTCAGCCAACCTCTTCAGCCACGTGATCAGCATCGCCACCACCCCCACCCTGCTGCTGGGGCTGATGTCCTACGGCGTCGGGGCCGTTTCTTACATCCTGCTGCTGACCCGGGTCAAACTCAGCGTCGCCGCCCCCTCCGCCTCGTTGATTTACCTGGTGTCCGTCCTGATTGGCTTTTTTGTGTTTAAAGAATCCCTGTCCCTCCCCCGCATAGTCGGATTAGGGTTCATCATTCTGGGCGTCGTGTTGTTGAATTCTCGGTGAGGCGGTGAGGGGGAGCTAGGGAGAATGGGGGAGATGAGGATTGAGGATTGAGGAGTCAGAAAAAATCCTGAGTTACTCTATTTCGCCACTACTCCCTACTCCCTACTCCCTACTCCCTACTCCCTACTCCCTACTCCCTATTTCCCCACCGGCTGCCCTAGGGTCGTGATATAAATCACCGCTTCGTCCACGGGGATGCCCAAAACTTCGTTCACCTGATCGTCGAAGAAGCCGGCGATGCCGCTGACGCCGAGGCCGAGGCGGGTGGCGGCGAGGTTTAAGCGCTGGCCCAGATGGCCGGCATCCAGGTGCAGATAGCGATAGACTCGATCGCCGTAGCGGGCGATCGCCGCCCCAAGATCTGCGGTGTGAAACACTACGGCGGCGGCATCCCGTCCTAGGGGCTGGCTGAGGCAGAGGTAGTGGAGTTCAGCGCGCATTTTTTTGAACCGCACCTGACGCAGCTCCTGGCTGTTGGGTTCGTAGTAGTAGCAGCCCGACTCCAAGCCTTCGACCCCGGAAACCACCACAAAGGTATGGAGCAGGCTGAGGTCACAGTAGTCGGGGCTGCCGTCGAGGCCCTGGTCGCGGTAGTGCTGGGGCTGGTAGGTAAAGTCCAACAGGGCGCTGAGTTCGGCCCGGGTAATGGTCTGACCGCTGAATTGTCGAGTCGATCGCCGCTGCAGCAGGGTGTCCTCTAACCCCTGAAGCTGTGGCCCCCAGTGGATCGGGCGGCTGGTGACATCGAGCTTCAGGCAAAAGGGAAAATCATACTGGGGAGATGGCTTCGCCCTAGGGGGCGATTCCGGCTCTATCTGCCAGTGGTTGCCGCCGTCAGCGTCCATCTCCGTGGCCCGATGAAACTGCAGCAGCAGGTCACCATCGGCCACGGTGGGGTAGTCCCGATGGGTGGGAGCCGCCAGCACCGTTCGAAACCGGGGCAGGTTTTGCTCCACGGCGAGCAGGTCGGCCAGGGGCAGCACGGCGATCGCCCCTTCTTCTTCAGGGTCCAGGTACAGC
>PYEQ01000081.1 GCA_003017785.1 filamentous cyanobacterium CCP5
AGATGTGTATAAGAGACAGGTCGTACCACTGCTTGTCGGAAAGTCCCAGCCCTTTGCCAGTGATCTTGTGGTACTTGATGCCCACATTCTTGCGCTGGCCGTTGGGCATCACGTAGGGCTTGATGTATTCGTAGTCCGCATCCCAGCCCAGATCGCGGTAAAACTCCCGATACTCAGGAGCCCCCGGATAGCCGACCTGGGACGACCACACCTGTTGGGACGACTCGTGATCGCGACCAAAGGCGGCAACCCCGGTTTCGGTGAAGATGGGAGAATACGAGCCGTAGCGCGGCCGGGGCCGGGCGTAGAGAATGCCGTGGCCATCGGTGAGGAAATAGCGCAGGCCCGCATCCGCCAGCATCCGTTCTAGGCCCTCGTAGTAGGCGCATTCGGGTAGCCAGATGCCCCGAGGAGCCTGGTCGAAGGTCTGTTCGTAATGTTCGCAGGCCACCTGGATCTGCGACCACACCGCTTCGGGGTACATTTTCATCAGCGGCAGGTAGCCGTGGGTGGCCCCGCAGGTGATGATTTCCAGGTTGCCGCTGTCCTGATAGCTTTTGAAGGCGTTTACCAGATCGCCATCGTTGTCTTCCCAGATTTGGCGTACCCGGTTGAATTCCCCAGCGTAATACTCCGCCAAGTAGCGCACATGGCCGTTGTGGACGTTGCGGTCCACTTCCATTTCGATCAGTTCTTCCAGCTGGGCCAGGTGTTCACTGAAGCGCTCCTGGAGCAGCGGGTCTTTGAGCATGGATACCAGGGGCGGAGTCATGCTCATGGTCAGCTTAAACTCAACCCCGTCCCGCTTCAGCCCCTCGAACATCTCCAGCAGGGGGACATAGGTTTCGATGATGGCCTCGTAGAGCCATTCCTCTTCTAAAACGTAGTCGCTCTCAGGGTGCCGCACGAAGGGCAAATGAGCGTGGAGGACAAGGGCGAGATATCCAATAGCCATAGGTGCAGGTTCTGGAGTAGACGGTTACGAGGCAGGATCAGGAGAGCAAATCAGGGCGTGACAAGATTGTAAAGCAAAAGTTAAATCTCTCACGGTGGGGTAGTTGGCGGGAGGGAGCAGCGGAGCGGAGCCGTTGGCGAAGCCTCTCCCGAAGGGAGAAAGCCAGCCTCACCACCTACAAACCACCCCCCAACTGCTTCTGAATCTGCCTCAGGGTTTTGTGCATTTCCGGCAGGCGGCTGTAGATGGCGGCGACTTTCAGGAATAGCCGATGGGGCATGGCCGGGCTGCCGGAGACAATTTCGCCGGGAGCGACATCGCTATGGATGCCAGTTTTGGCGGTGGCGATCGCCCTGTCCCCGATTTTCGCCTGGTTAGCGATGCCCACCTGTCCGGCCAGAATCACTCCGTTGCCGATGGTGACGCCGCCAGCCATGCCCACCTGTCCGGCCATGACGGTGCCTTTGCCCACCTGGCAGCCGTGGGCTACGTGGACGAGGTTGTCGAGCTTGGTGCCCGCTCCGATCCGGGTTTCCCCGACGGCGGGGCGATCCACGCAGCTATTGCAGCCGATTTCCACGCCGTCTTCGAGGACCGTAATGCCGGACTGGTGCATTTTTTCCCAGCCCGTCGGGGTGGGCACAAAGCCGAAGCCTTCGGAGCCGATCGCCGCGCCACTGTGGATCACACAGTGGGCCCCGATCTGGGTGCGCTCGTGGATCACGCAGTTGGCGTGGAGCACAGTGCCGTTACCAATGGTGACACCGGGATAGACTACTACGTTGGGGTGAATGCAGACGCGATCGCCCAGGGTAACTCCGGCATGGACCACCACGTTAGCCCCGATGTGTACCCCTTCACCGCAGGTGGCGGTTTCATCAATCACCGCCGCCGGATGGATCGCCGGGGCGGGCTGGTAGGGCTGGTAGAACAGACCAATGGCCCGAGCAAACCCCAGGCGGGGATCGGCGACGCTGACCCAGGCGACATTGCGATCGCTGGCCTGGGATTGCAGCGTCGGATCTTTCGGCAGAATCAGAGCGCTGGCTCCGGTCTTTGCGACAAACTGGGCGAACTTAGCCCCCTCGATGTAGCTCACCATGCCTGCGGTGGCAGCATCCACGGCCCCTACGGAGGTGATTTCCGGGTCGAGATCCGGCTGGTGGCTCAAGCTGGTTTCAACCGTCAGACCAAGGCGATCGCATATCTCGCTGAACTTCATGGGGCACCGTCGCAACAGTCAACGCGATTTTACGCTACCAGAAAGGCGACACATTCCACATGGGGGGTCTGGGGGAAGAAGTCAGCGGGCTGGACGCGGGTGACCCGGTAGCCCCCGGTGGCCAAAATCTTCAGATCCCGGGCCAGGGTGGCGGCATTGCAGCTCATGTAGACAATCCGGGCCGGGTGCATCTCCAGCAGAGCGTCTAGGATAGGGCGATCGCAGCCCTTGCGAGGCGGGTCGAGCACAACCACATCCGGGGTTGCATCCAGTTCCAGCTCCAGCTTTGGCAGCCAGTCGCTCACCTCCCCCACCCGGAACTCGGCATTCTCGATGCCGTTCAGCTGAGCATTAGCCTGGCCCTGCTTGACGGCTTCCTTTTGCACCTCCAAACCAATGCAGCGACTCGCCTTTTGGGCTAAAGGCAGGGTCAGAGTGCCAATGCCGCAGTAGGCATCAATAATCGTCTCCGTGCCTTTTAAATCAAGCTCCGTCAAAATCTCCGCCACCAGCCGTTCCGCCTGCTCCGTATTTACCTGGAAAAAGGTGGTCGGGTGAACACGGAACTCTAGCCCGGCGAACTGCTCCATCAGGTAGCTGCGGCCCTCCACCAGCAGCGTGTCTTCGCCAAAAATGGCGTTGGTACGGGCCGGGTTGTGGTTGAGGCAGACCCCCACCAGAGCATCGTATTCCGCCATCCAGGCGGCAGCCTGATGCTCCAAGTCCACCAGCTGATCCACTGTCGCAACCAGGGTTAGCAGCACTTCGCCTGTACGTCTGCCAATCCGCAGGGCCAGGTGGCGCAGGTGTCCGCGATGGCTCTTTTCGTCATAGATGCTCCAGCCCCGCCGCTGAATGTCTTGTTTAATTCTGGCTAGGAACGGATCTAAGCGATCGTCTTGGACCGGGCACTGGTTGAGGTTTACCAGTCGGTGGCTGCCCTTGCGGTAGTAGCCCGCCCGCACCCGAGGTTCCTGACCCTCCTTCGGCTGAGAAAGGCTGAGGGGATAGGTGGCCTTATTGCGATAGCCCAGGGGCGGATCCGCTGGAATAATCGGACTCACCTGGGCATCAATTTCCCCGATGCGGCTGAGAGCGTCCTGCACCTGCTGCTGCTTAGCTGCCGCCTGGGCTTCATAGGCCACGGGCTGCCACTGGCAGCCGCCGCACTTGTCCGCCACGATGCAGGGGGGCCGCACCCGCTGGGGAGAGGGCTTCAGCACCGCCAGCAGCTTGGCCTTGGCAAAGGCAGGTTTGACCTGTAGGAGGCGAGTACGGACGCGATCTCCCGGCACTGTATCGGGCACAAACACCACACGCCCTTCCCAGCGGCCCAGGCCATCGCCACTGCTAGTGAGGTCATCGACGGTCAGCTCCAGAGTTTCCCCCTGTCGCCACTGCGACTCTGCATCCCCAGCATTGAAATCTGTCGAAACAGATTCTGGGAAATTGGCTGTTGTTTCTGTCATGACTGCCTACGCCGCTACCACTAGCCCTCCACTTTAGCGACTAAATACCTGTCTGAGGGTGGTGCAACCTTTCAATTAATCTCTCCACACGCAATATAGAGATATTCTCTGAGCAAACCAGTACGGATCTTTGCTACGGGATGCTCAAACATCAGCAATCTGCTGGGGTGCCTCGGTGACTGCCTAAGCAATCCCATCTCCAGAAGCAGGCCAAAGGCAGAGTATGGGTAGACCCTACAGAACCGCTGGGGGCACCGCTAAAACCCTATTGGTGATCGCTACGGCGCACCGATATCGGCCTGAACACTGTATAGATTAAAAGCGATCGAGTTTTCGTTGCAATTGTTAATACTTAACGAAGATCGAAAGGCGGGCGAAAAGCTTCGGCCATCTCCTTGTATAGCCAGGATAGATTGGGCATTCCCGGGGCAGAGGTGTAGCGGACATTCCCCTTTTTTTGGGACCTTTTATGAGAAATCTGCTTTCCCTGAAGTGCCCAAAGTCGCTAAACTTGTCATTGTTTGATGAACAGGTCACTCCAGCCATCATTTAATTATGTCTGTCGTTAGCCAAGTTATTCTCAACGCCGATGACGAGCTCCGCTACCCGACCAGCGGTGAGCTCAAAGCCATTGAAGACTTTTTGAAAACTGGCGATCAGCGGATGCGGATCGCTGAGACCCTAGCTGAAAACGAGAAAAAAATTGTCGACCAGGCCAGCAAAGAGCTGTGGCGGCGTCGCCCTGATTATATTGCCCCTGGGGGTAACGCCTTTGGTCAAAGACAGCGAGCCCTCTGCATCAGAGACTATGGCTGGTATCTGCGGCTGGTTACCTACGGCATTTTAGACGGCGATAAGGAGCCAATTGAAAGCATCGGTCTAATTGGGGTGCGGGAAATGTACAACGCCCTGGACGTGCCGGTGCCCGGGATGGCTGAGGCGATTCGCTGTCTCAAAGAAGCGTCCCTGGGTCTTCTGTCCGATGAGGACGCAGCCGAAGCGGCTCCCTATTTCGACTACATCATTCAGGCCATGTCGTAACTGCGCTGTTCAGTCCCCCGATGCCGCTGGATCTTGATTCAGCGGCTTTTTTATGGATGTATGTCCAGTCCAGCTCAAACCATAGTTTTCTGTCAGACCAAACTCCACGGCTAGACCTGGACCAGCGGGATCAATACCCTCTAGATTTCACCATCGAGTTCTGCAATCAGGCTCTCTAGAAGTACAATTGGCCTACAATGAGCCCGATCACCGAGGAGAGTCCATGGCCCCAGCATCCAAGCGCGATACTCGTCCCCAGCAACGCTGCGATCGCTGTCGCATTGGCAAAGTGGTGAAGTCTAACTCCCACTGTGACTACGTGGTCCAGGTAGACGATGACCATGACGTGTCAACTCCCCCCCGGGCTGAAGACTATGGTTTCGGCCAGTTTGTCTATTTCGAGAATGATCCGCAGCAGTGGACGATCGGGCTAGTGTACAACTCCCAGTTGCTCAACCCCATGTTTCTCAGCAGCGGTCCTCGTCTCTCCAGCGAGCCCGATCCGATGTTTACCCCTGACCTGATCCAAGAAACTCGGACCCTTCTGGGGGTGATTCTGATTGGCACCCTAGAAAAAGCAAATCCCCATAATTACGGGGTCCACGGCATTCCTCCGATGGTAGTCCCAGTCAACAAGCCGGTTTTCTTGATGCAGCGGGAGGATATCTGCTATTTTCACCGTCGGCCCACTGGCCAGTCCCAGTTCAGCTATTTCGGCCATCTGATGCGTTCGGGCGGCAGCTTTGCTCCCCAGCTCGCCCAGCAGGTGCTATCAGAATTAATTTCAGGTCAACACTTTGACGGAGCCGATCAGCGGGCATTAGAGGTATTGTGCAAAGAAGTCGCCTGGAAAAACACCATGGGCACCATGGGATAGCCTATCCGGCGGAATTGGCAAAAAAAAACCGACCAGCTAAACGCTCGTCGGTTAATTGTGTGTTCCCTGTAGATGACTCGGCTAGAGTTGAGTCATCAGTAGTATCCCCTAGGCCCCCAGATTGCCAGAGGATCTTGGTCACGGGGCAGCGTGAGGTTGATCACCCCCGGAGATTGCGCCCACAGGCACTCTTCGAGGAGCCAAATTGAATCGGCTGATGGCTCAACCGTAGAAAATCGGATTTCTCCGTCAATATTTAATCTTGAGTCTGCAGCTTTGCCCGAATGCCCCCAAAATAGTCCCAATAGGCTAGCAATCAGGACAAAATCTACCCCGCACCTGTTACCCGAGAGCAAAATGTAAACTTGTGCGTAGTAGTATCCTGAGTAATGTCAACTGTAAGAAATTGTAAAGCAAGGATTTATCAGAAATGCCACAGCTTGAGGCCAATCCAGGACTGGATTATCAAAGTCAGCAATATAAAGATGCCTACAGCCGTATTAATGCGATCGTCATCGAAGGGGAGCAGGAGGCCCACGAGAACTACAAGCAGCTAGCCGAAAGCCTGCCCGAGCATGCTGAAGAGCTGATTCAGCTCGCCAAAATGGAGAATCGGCATAAGAAAGGCTTTCAGGCCTGCGGGCGCAACCTGGAAGTCACCCCCGATATGGCCTTCGCTGAGCAGTTCTTTGCTCCGCTGCACAACAATTTTCAAGCGGCTTGGGCCGAAGGGCGAATTGTCACCTGTCTGCTGATTCAGTCCTTGATCATCGAAGCCTTTGCGATCTCGGCCTACAACATCTACATCCCCGTTGCCGATCCGTTTGCCCGCAAAATCACCGAAGGCGTCGTCAAAGACGAGTACACCCACCTCAATTTTGGTGAAGAATGGCTAAAAGCCAACTTCGAAGCCTCCAAAGCCGAACTGGAAGCTGCCAACCGCCAAAACCTGCCGATTGTTTGGCAGATGCTCAATCAGGTGGCCGACGATGCCGAGGTCCTCAGCATGGAAAAAGATGCCCTGGTAGAAGATTTCATGATTACCTACGGAGAAGCCCTGGCCAATATCGGGTTCTCTAGCCGTGAGGTAATGAAGCTCTCGGCCCAGGGACTGGCCACTGCGGCTTAGGTCTGTTGCTATAGGGAGTTCCTAAGGAACTTAGCCCCCCATTCTGCTGGCGATCCAGGGGCCTGGCACTGTCAGGCCCCTACCGAATAGGTGGTTGTTTCAGCTCCGTGTCATGATGAGAAGAGCCTTCTTGGCTAACACACCCTGCAAACGGCAAGCTTTGCCCCTGGGTGTTTTGGCAAAAGGCCCATGGTTGTTACCATTACCTCTGTCCCTAGGGCAGCTACTTTAGAAACTGATGTTTGGTTTGATTGGTCATCTTACAAGTCTCGATCACGCTCAGGCAGTCGCCCGAGATTTGGGCTACCCGGAATATGCCGATCAGGGGCTCGATTTTTGGTGCAGCGCTCCCCCTCAAATCGTTGATACCATCAAAGTCACTAGCGCGACCGGCCAGCAGATCGAAGGCCGCTACGTGGAGTCTTGCTTTTTACCAGAGATGTTGGCCGCCAGGCGGATCAAGGCGGCTACCCGCAAGATTCTCAATGCCATGGCCCACGCCCAAAAGAATGGCATCGACATCACCGCCCTGGGTGGATTTTCTTCGATTATTTTTGAGAATTTCAACCTCAATCGCTTTCGCCAGGTGCGCAACACCGAACTAGAATTTGAGCGGTTTACGACAGGTAATACCCACACGGCTTATATCATTTGTCGTCAGATTGAGGCGGCAGCCAAAATTGGCATCAATCTATCTGAGGCCACGGTAGCTGTTTGCGGGGCAACGGGGGATATTGGTAGCGCTGTCTGTCGCTGGCTAACCCAAAAAACCGACATTAAAGATCTGCTGCTAGTGGCTCGCAATCAAGAACGCATTTCCCTGCTTCAGGAAGAATTGGGGCGAGGCATCGCCATGCCTTTGGAAGTGGCTCTCCCCAAGGCTGACATCGTAGTGTGGGTCGCCAGTATGGCAAAAGGCGTCGACATTGATCCAAAATCCCTGAAGCAGCCCTGCCTGATGATTGATGGTGGCTACCCTAAAAACATTGCCACCCACTTCAATGCGCCAGGGATTTACGGTCTTAATGGCGGCATCGTCGAACACATGCTCGACATCGATTGGAAAATCATGGGCATTGTCAATATGGACGTGCCGGCTCGGCAGCTGTTTGCCTGCTTTGCTGAATCGATGCTGCTGGAGTTTGAGAAGTGGTACACCAATTTTTCCTGGGGGCGAAACCAGATCACCGTGGAAAAAATGGAGCGCATTGGCGAGGCTTCTGTCCGCCACGGGTTTAAGCCGCTGATGGAGTTCTCGGCGGGGTAGGGACTGCCCCGTAAACGGGGTGACGGCAAGCCGTGATGGCGGCATAGGGATGGGATGATCCGGTCCGGTTCGGACCGGCTGGTATGCTGAAGAATGGCATAAAAGCGATCGCCTGGTGAGCCAGGGCGCTTCTAAGTTTGACGTTCCATTTTCCTGTTGGCAATGCCCGTGACTGAACGAAAACCCATTCTGCTGGATTTTGAGAAGCCTTTAGCTGAGCTAGAAGCCAGGATCACGCAAATTCGAGAACTGGCTGAAGAAAACGAGGTCGATGTTTCCGACCAGATTCATCAGCTAGAGTCCCGGGCAAACCAGCTGCGGCAAGAAATTTTCACCAGCCTGACCCCGGCCCAGCGCTTGCAAGTGGCGCGCCATCCCCGCCGGCCCAGCACTCTGGACTACATCCAGGCGATCACGGACGAGTGGATAGAGCTCCATGGCGATCGCCGCTCTGGCAAAGACGACCCCGCTATTGTTGGGGGTGTTGCCCGCCTGAACGGGCGACCGATAGTGATTTTGGGCCACCAGAAGGGCCGCGACACCAAAGACAACGTTGCCCGCAATTTTGGCATGGCCTCTCCAGGGGGCTACCGTAAGGCAGCGCGGCTGATGGATCATGCCAACCGGTTCAACATGCCGATCATTTCTCTGATCGACACACCAGCGGCCTATCCGGGGGTCGATGCGGAAAATCTGGGCCAGGGTGAGGCGATCGCCTACAACCTGCGGGAGATGTTTCGCTACGACGTACCCATCATCTGTGCAGTGATCGGCGAAGGCGGATCGGGGGGAGCCCTCGGCATTGGCGTCGGCGATCGGCTGCTGATGTTTGAGCATTCTATCTACAGCGTTGCCCCCCCGGAAGCCTGCGCCGCCATTCTCTGGCGGGATGGGAGCCGCGCTCCCCAGGCGGCAGAAGCGTTGAAAATGACCGCCGTGGACTTGAAAAACCTGGGGATTATCGATCAGCTGCTGCCAGAACCCATTGGCGGAGCCCACGCTAACCCGCTTCAGGCTACTCAAATTTTGCGAGAGGCTCTGCTGCAAAACCTCACCCACCTGCTCAGCCTGCCTGCCGCTGAACGCCGAGAACTGCGCTATCAAAAATTCCGATCTATTGGCGTGTTTACCGAACGCAGCGGCCAGCCTGTCTAAGCAAAGTCATAGCCGTCCTTAATCTGCCATTCACCATGGCCTATGCCCTTTACCCTAAGTTTGAACCTGAACTGCTGGTGGGCTATTTGGAACTAAAAGGAGGGGTAAAAACTAAATTCCTGAGTCTCTGTAACTTTTGTTAACATAGTCTGTGGCAAGTAGTTATGCCCAGGCGAGTCAGGAGTTCACGGTCATTTGAGGCGCAGGCGCCCCATGCCGAGACCGTCAAAGCCAGTTGTAGGAATATTAAGGTTTGGAGAGTTCCATGGGTTCCGATCACCTCAATCGCGCCTTGATTACGGGTGCGAGCAGCGGTATTGGCAAAGCGATCGCGATCGCCTTTGCAAAGACTGGGATTGATGTGGCCCTAGTTGGGCGCTCCCTGGACCGACTGCAGCCTGTCGTCGCCGCCGCCGCTGACTACGGCGTAGTCGCTAAGCCCTACGCCATCGATCTGGCCGAGGTCGACCACGTGAAGCCCCGTATTCAAGACTTGCTGACGGATTTTGGCCCGATTAGTCTTCTGGTCAACAATGCCGGCCTTGGCTACACCGGCGCTTTGGCCACCATGTCCCTGGAGGACTGGCAGCAGGTGATGGGGCTCAACCTCACCAGCGTATTTCAGTGCATCCAGGCGGCGCTGCCTACCCTGAGAGATCAGAGCGGCACCATTGTTAACATTGCTTCGGTGGCTGGCAAGTCGGGCTTTCCCGACTGGGGGGCCTACAGCGTGAGTAAGGCAGGTTTGATTACCCTATCAAAAGTGCTCTCAGCCGAGGAACGGAGCCATGGGGTGCGGGTCGTGACCGTCTCGCCGGGGGCCGTCAACACCCCCATCTGGGACACCGATACGGTCCATGCCGACTTCGATCGCACTCAAATGCTGACCCCGGAAGTGGTGGCCCAAACTGTTCTCAATGCCGTTTTACTACCCAGCTATGCCGTCATTGAAGAGATTTCCCTAATGCCGAGTGCCGGAGCCTTGTAAGCAGACTCGCGGCATTGCCACGGTCGGCGGCTGACATCAGTTTTTCTTTTGGAGTTTTACAGATTCGCTATGACTACTGTTTTTTCGAATGGCGCCAGTGGCGCTGCCAGCTCAAATGGCCTTCAGAAAGGGCGCCCTCAAAACGTTCGTCCTGATCGCAACAAGTCCCTCAGCGGCGAAGCCCAACAATATCCGATTCCAGCTACCAGCCACGAGGACATGCAGGCGTCCGTAGAAACCATTCTGCGTTCAGTGGGGGAAGATCCTGAGCGCGAGGGTCTGCTCAAGACTCCCAAGCGAGTGGCCGAGGCCATGCGCTTTTTAACCAGCGGCTATCAGCAGTCTTTAGAAGAGCTGGTGAATGGAGCCATCTTTGACGAAGGCCACAATGAGATGGTGCTGGTGCGGGATATCAACCTGTTTAGCCTCTGTGAGCACCACATGCTGCCATTTATGGGCCGAGCCCACGTCGCCTACATTCCCAACCAACGGGTGGTGGGCCTCAGCAAGCTGGCCCGGATCGTGGAAATGTATTCTCGCCGCCTCCAGGTGCAGGAGCGATTGACCCGGCAGATTGCGGAAGCGATTCAGGAGATCCTCGACCCCCAGGGGGTGGCTGTGGTCGTGGAAGCTAGCCACATGTGCATGGTCATGCGAGGGGTGCAAAAACCCGGTTCTTGGACCGTTACCAGCGCTATGCTGGGCGTCTTCCAGGATGAGCAAAAGACCCGGGAAGAGTTCCTCAGCCTGATTCGCCATCAGCCTGCCTTTGGGTTCTAAATGTCCATTGGCCTGGGCCATGGGTAGGTGACTTGCTCGCTTACAGGGCGGGCCCTGCAAGGCCGACAAGCTGGCCCTAGATTCAAATCAGCCAGAAAGGTCAGGATGTGAGTCCTGGCCTTTTTGGGTCATAGCTGTTGAAGGAAGCGATCGCTAGCCCCCTGCCGCCAATACAAAGGCTTGAAAAATTTTTAGCTGAACGCCGTCTTCGATAGACATTTCCGGGTGCCACTGGAGGGCCAGCAGCCAAGGATGGGGAGCATATTCAATCGCCTCAATCAGTCCGTCAGGGGCTTTGGCCGCCAGCTGCCATCCTGGGGGCAGTGCCTTAATTGCCTGGTGGTGCCAGGAAACAACGGAAATTTCGTCAGATTTGACGATTTGAGCCAGACGACTGTCCGGCATGACTCGAACAGAATGACCCACGGGCTGGGCGCGGGAGTCTGGATGAGGCGGTTCGATGCGGTGCAGAATGTCGGCAAATACCTCGGGCACGTGGGGCACTAGCTTGTCGCCGTTGCTGGCTAGATTGAGCACCTGTAGTCCCCGGCAGATGCCCAGAATGGGAATGTCTGAGGTGAGAGCTAGCTGGGCCAACCGCAGTTCAAAGCGATCGCGCTCCAGATCCAGGCTGTAAATCGTCCGGTGGTCGTCCCCTCCAAAGCACTCCGGCGAGATATCCCCGCCTCCGGTAAAGA
>PYEQ01000876.1 GCA_003017785.1 filamentous cyanobacterium CCP5
ACGATACCCTTGATGGTGGTGGTGGTAACGACATCCTCAACGGCACTGATGCCACTGCAAGAGGATATTTAGAGAAGGATATCCTGATTGGTGGCGCTGGGGCCGACATCTTCGTTCTAGGTGATGCAAAAGGAGCTTATTATGGCTTAGACGGTGTTGCCGACTTTGCCACCATCAAAGACTTTGTGATAGGAATCGATATTCTGCAACTACATGGCTCGGCAGCCAGCTATCAGCAATCTCGGGTAAATAGCGACCTCCTGGTTTACTACGGAGTTAATCAAGACCTAATCGCCAAGTTCGAAGGCCTCAACAGTCTTGACCTTTATAACAGCAGTATTGCCAGCTTCGCCTGAGCACATCAAGCTGCCTTCTAATTTGGAGCAGCTATATCGGCTGGTATAGCCAGAGCCACCTGCGTTAGGACAAAAATAAAGCCTGAAAGATGTAAGCGTTTGAACGCTTGTCCGATAAATATCCTAACGAAAGCGGCTACAGCCATATAAGCCAAATTTAATTGGCTTCAAGCCCTAAACCGAGTTCAAAATCGTCATTTTTCGCGTCTTAAGGAAACGAACTTCATGAAAACGCAAGTTTGTTCTGTAGCTGATTCCTCTACTAGAGAACTATCTGTATTAGTCCAGCATGAACTGCAAAACCCTTTATTAAATCTCCAAGGCGCTCTCAGGCTTTTGAGCACCGGACGATTTGGCAAACTATCTAGCGAGGGAAGTCAGCTATTGCACCAGGCCGTCGTCAACCTAGATCGCCTGCAGCGCTTAGCGATCGCAGTAGAAGAACAACCCCAGTCTCTTAAGGCTATTCTCTCAGAAGAACAATTGCGCCTGCTGGCCCTACAGCGGGATCTACCCCGAGCCATCATCAACAGAGAAATCTACTTAGTTTATCAGCCTATTTTTAATCCTGCTGCCAATCAAATCATCGGGTTTGAGGCCCTAGCTCGATGGCAACATCCTATCTACGGTGCAATTCCTCCCAATGTTTTTATTCCTTTAGCGGAAGAACAGGACCTCATCCACTCAATGGGCAAAAACCTAATTGAAGAAGCCTGCTGTCAGTTACGCGCATGGCAGAAGACCTTTCCTGAACATCAAAACCTTACCATCAGTGTCAACCTTTCAGTGCTGCAACTTTCCAAGCTGGATCTGCCTCACCACATTGAGCAGGTAGTGGCTGCCACTAAAATAAATCCTGCCAATCTAAAACTTGAAATTACTGAAAGTGCAATCATTGAAAACAGTGAAGTTGTTTCTGAAGTGCTTCAAAGGTTAAGAGGGCTGGGAGTTAAACTCCATCTGGATGATTTTGGCACGGGTTATTCAGCGCTATCTCGCCTACAGGGTCTACCCGTTGACACACTGAAAATTGACCGTAGCTTTGTCGCCAATAAAAATTGGGAAATTTGCGAAGTTATTTTAACCCTGGCTAATAAGCTTGGCTTACGAGTGATCGTAGAAGGTATTGAAACCCAGGAAGAGGCCACAATTCTTGGCCAGCTTGGCTTTCAGCAAATGCAGGGATACTTATTCTCCCATCCTTTATCAGCAGAAATGGCAACCTCTCACCTCGAAAAGACTGTTCCCACTACTAGACATCTTTTCCCTACAGCCATTCAGGAAAAATGCCCATGTCTTGTATCTGCATCGATGCTCCCAGTTGCCAGCTAGCGCCTGAAGAAAATATCGTCTTTTAATCTGCTTGGATCTGTAGTTTTACTGATGCAGTGGGCATACTTCACTGAAAGCCCGCCGACAATCGGTCAAGTCCTAAATTTCAGACAGCTTCTAGAGAAACCTGATGCGTCAAGCTTATTTTCCCACCATAATCGAGAGCCTGAGAATTAACGAACTGATCACAGTCTCAGTACTATTCGGCAGCTTGACCTTGCTGACAGGCTCATCAGCGATCGCTCAAACGATTCAAACTGACGGTACAACGGCAACAACGGTAAATGGCGGTGCCAGCTGCTCAGGAAGCTGCACTATCAATGGCAGCACAGTCTCTGGAGGTAATCTCTTTCACAGCTTCACTAATTTTGGAGTTGATTCTGGCGCTACCG
>PYEQ01000877.1 GCA_003017785.1 filamentous cyanobacterium CCP5
ATTCAGAGGACGATAAACTCTCTAGCTGCACGAGTAAGGGTTCAAGCTCTGAAACAACCGTTTTCCAAATCGTTTGCTGACGTATTTCGTTATAACGATGGATTATGATGTTGCGTCATCCAATAATCTTATGCCATCCAGAAATTGAATGGCGTTGTCGAATTTCGTCTGACAGTCTATGGGCAGCTTCGCCTAACATTTCTAGCTGTCTTTCTACCGCGCTTTGAATCAGGTCACTTTCTAAATAGCTTGCGCAAGTCAAATTTTCAGTGAACTCCTGGGTGGTGCTACAGGAGTAATGATTTGTTGTAGTGATGGATGAAATGCCGCAACAAGCCGGTATGATTGCGCAGGCTCTTTGAAATGCCCAACTGCGCCGCACGCATCGTGAAACCCGCTGTCGCAACGTACATTGAACCGCTAGACATGGCTGGTTTTGCCGCTATCCTTAAGCACGACTCGATGGCGATTGGACAGTAGTACACCCGATAGGCTTCCCAGGCATCGGTTAAATCCGTGCGCACTGGCCATAGATAAGCGGTAGCGAGGCCCATAGTGCCTCAGCGCTGTCACTCTAAACAACCCATCATTACCCCTGGGTCTCCACCAGAAATCTCTTAATCGCAGGGGTTTGGGTTTGCTGCAAATTGTGAACTTACGGGGTGTTGGTAGCCCCCTTTACAACCGTTTGGGATCAGCCGGTGCTAGGCTGGCTGAAGTTGTGATAGATGCAGTTAATTAACCTTTTTAACATGGCGCAAATTCTTGATCCCATCCCTTCTGACAGTTCAGGCTGGATTCTTTGCTGTTACCTGAATGCCACTAGCAAGATCCAAATTGCTCGCATCACTAATATTCAAAACTGGTACTTTGAGCGGGTGGTATTTCCTGGCCAGCGCCTTGTCTTTGAGACCACTCCCAATGCCCTGCTAGAAATTCACACCGGCATGATGGCCAGCGCTATTCTGTCTGACACCATTCCCTGTGGGCGGCTGATGGTGGATGCACCCGATAACAGCGCCGGTGGCACTTCGGAGACATCAGAGGAGGCGGTGTCAGCAGCGCCGGGGGAGTCCATACGGCCGACGGCCATGGCGGTCGCGGCTGAGTAAGGCATCTCCGCCGTTCGGCAAGTGAACAGCTGACGCTTAAGATGTGGATAGATCACTGACCGCGTCTTAAGCCGTCATCCTGAGTCGACTTGTGGATCTTCCTTCGTTTATTTGGTTGTGGCGTATCGCCGCCTGGTCGATGGGGTTTTCCCTGTCGGCCTATGTGCTTTTAGGGCTGCTGGGGGGCGCGATCGCCTATGGCCGCCTCCAAAAGCAGCCCGTTCCCCGCTGGGTTCGTCCCCTGCACATCCCGATCGGGGTGGGGCTAGTGGGGCTAGTGCTGCTGCTGCTGGCGATCGGCATTGTTGGCACCCTGGGGGAATATGGCAGTCTGGGGCATTCCGTACATCTAGTTGCGGGGCTAACGGTGGTGGGACTGGTACTGGCCTCTGCCTGGAGCGCCAGTCGCATCAGCCCCAAGCGTTCCTGGGCTCGTTCGCTCCACTTAGGGATCAACGGTGTGTTGTTTCTGGCGTTGGCGGGGGTTACCTGGTCGGGCTGGGTGGTAGTGCAGAAGTATTTGCCCTGATGGCGGCATAATGAAGGCGTTGCGATCACCGCTGCCATGACCGACGCCCAAACGGTTCCCCCGTCGCTAGAGCGCTCCCTGGAGCCGGATGTCTTTCCAATTTCACCCCTGATTCGGATCACCCTGCTGGGGCTATATGTGGCCCTCACCCTGCCCCTACCGGCTTTGGCCCAGGTGAGTGATGCCCCCGTTTCCCCGAAGCTGCTAGGGGTGGGGATTGTACTCGGGGCGATCGCTCTCTATGGGGCCCTCAGCCAGCGGGTCGTCACCGATGCCAAGGGCATTACCGTTACCTATCCCCGCTGGATTCGCTGGCTGCTGCGGCAGAACTGGCAGCTTAGCTGGAGCGACATTTGCGCCCTCAAACCCCGCACCACCGGCCAGGGAGGGATTGTTTACTATGTCGTGGGCAATGACGACCAGGCCTATCTGCTGCC
>PYEQ01000878.1 GCA_003017785.1 filamentous cyanobacterium CCP5
GTACTGGCTAGCCACATCTAAAATGTACGGGTCTGTCTTCAGCTTTTGAAAGGCCTCGCAGGTCGCGTGGGTGTTTAAATAGCTGGCCAACAGCAGCGGAGTACCGAGTTCCTGCTCAAATTGATCCTTGTTTTGGATGTAAAACGGCAGGGCTTGATTGCGGTTGGCATAGCAGGGCGTTGTTTCGGCAAAGGCAAGCAGATCCTGCAGAGTGCTGTCCTGAAGCAAAAACCCAACGTAATAACCGTGGGTTTGGATGAGTGTAGCTACTCGGCCTGAACTGTCTAAAGAATAAGCCCCTGCCGTTGACTGAATGACCGCTGCATCAACGGTCGCAGGGGGCTGGTAGTCGCCGCAAGCGGCTACCCACTCTCGCACTGCAACAAAGCGCGCTAGCCAGCTCATGGCCAAAAATCGCGGGTCACCCCACAGCAGCCGCAAAACTGACCACACTTTATTCATCACCAGCTTGAGTGAACTACCGACAGAACTCTCTTTTAGTGAAAATGGAGATAGAAAATAAGTAAGCATGTTGGCTCTTTAAAGAACGCATTATTCAGCAACGCTTTACAGCAACCGGTAGATCTCGTTTTGGGCGCAGGAGAACATGGCAGATGCCAAAAACATCTGCGAAATCTCAGACCTAGATCTGCAATTACAAAAGAGTAAAAAAGGTCACAGGCAAACAGTGCTATGACTGCTTAGCATTGAGCTGGCACCCTAAGTCGGCAAACTCAAGCGTTTGAACACCGTTATTTTTGTGCGCGTGCGCCCTTCATAATGGAATGACTGCGGAAGAAACCTTTCAGTCAGTTAACTATGCGGTAGATTTCAACTTAGCCAGGGAAACACTGAACGCACGACAGACCCAAGTACTCTTTTTTCGCTGTGGCGTGTGCTTTGTTCATAAGTATCTAGGCTTGCCATTGCGATCGCCAGTGCACATAGAATCCTTTTCACAATATTGTTTGTTAAAGACCGTTTAATAAAGCCCAGATAAAACAAAATCTATCTTTAGGAGGATGCAGACCCATACAAAACTCATCTCAGTAACCATAGAAGCCTAGCACTGTGGTAGTCAGGGTCAAGTGGCTCAGACCCCTCACCGCCAAAGCAGCCTGACTTTACAGAGTCGTCGAGAGCTGTGCCCAGACCGCCCTGACGCTTGGTCATACGTCCACAGAGCCGTTAGAGCCTGCCGCTCATGGTAATCAGGCTCACTTTGGGAATCCATGCAGATTGCGTATTGTTCAGGCGAGGCTCGACCCTAGCGTCAGCCATGCCAACGCGAAGCCATCCACCGCGCGGCGACTACACCAGAGGCAGCTACAATTCTAAGTCTTGAGGTTGAAAAACTGCTAGTTTTCCAAGGGGGTCGAAGGTTGAGGCTCTGGTTCAATTGGGCTGACGTCTAGCACCGTGGGTGGACGAGGTGTCGGCGGACGAGTCGCTGGCGCTTCCCCCTGAACCGAACTGGGCGCTGACTCGGGCAGTACGTACACAGCCTCAACCTGGTCGTTGGGGCGCGGGGTGGCCACAAAGCGATCTTCTTCGATTAAATAGGTAACAACTTCGGCCCGCAGCGTGTTTCCTCGCTGGGTGACCACAACACCACCGCTGAGCACGATGCGCTGCTCGTTGCTGAAATAGTCGGCCTGGGCTGAGGTGGCCTGAATGCTGCGGCTGGGGTAGTCGATCTGCACATTGCCGCGAGCGGTAATGATGCCCGTAGCCGCGTTAGCCTCTTGAATATCCGATCGCAGCGTGATGGCGCCGCCGTCCTGAGCCTGGGCCGGTGCACTTCCCAACGGAAGCAGGCTAGCGCTGCTGAGGGCAACTAGTCCCCCTGCTGCTGCCGTCGTCATCCAACCCCAGCGCAACCCATCCGCCATAGCCCTATCCCTAATTCTGTTATGGTCTAACGCTTCTCTAGCTTTCCAATCTTACTCCATCCCTCCGTTGCCACCCTCGGCCCTGACCCACTGATCAATTCTGTCCACCCTGCCGCCTCGCTTTCTTAACTCCGCTACTGATCTGGAGCCGCTGCGCGTTGGGCGCATCCAGCGGTTAGGGG
>PYEQ01000082.1 GCA_003017785.1 filamentous cyanobacterium CCP5
AGATGTGTATAAGAGACAGGCCTCCATCTGCAGCAGCTGCCGCACCGAACTCTCCACCGCTGCTTGAGGCTCGACAAACAGGCGCAGGGACCCCCCGTGGATTTGCGTGCGCTCGACCCGGTTCAAGTAGAGCTGATGCTGGCGAAACAGCCGGTCTAAAGCTGTGACGGAGAAATAGCACAGATGCTGGTGGTAAATCGTGTCAAACTCACAGCGATCGACGAGATCCACCACGTAGGGCACTTCAATCACGGCGATTCCCGTGGGTTTGAGCACAGTATGAATTCCGGCTACAAAGCCATTCAGATCCGGTACGTGGGCCAGGACATTATTAGCTAAGAATAGGTCCGCCCGCTGGCCCGTGGCGGCTAGCTGCTGGGCCAGCTCCAGATTAAAGAAAGCTTCCATGGTAGAAATGCCAGCCTCTCTCGCGGCTGCCACCGGTCCACTGGCTGGATCGATTCCTAACACCGGAATCCCGGCTTTGACAAAGTTTCGCAGCATGTAGCCGTCATTACTAGCTGCCTCAATCACCAGGCTTTGAGGTCCTAGCTGCCGAGCTTGCAGAATAGCTAGGGCGCTCCGGCAAAAATGCTCCATCAGGGAGGGGGAAACCGAAGAATAGTAAGGATAGCTACGGCAAAACAGAATTTCCGGCGGCACCGATTGGGTAATCTGAACCAAGGCGCTGCTGGGCGAAAAGGCCAGCTCCAGGGGCGCAAAATACTCCGGTTGACCAAGCTGGCTTTCCGTTAACAACGCATCCGCCAGGGGCGTATTGCCAAAGGACATGATCAGCTCTAGGTCTTCCTGGCCACCGGCACGGCAGCGAGGCAGCGTGTTTTGAGATACTAGCTTAATCATCGGGCTAGCCTTTTCCTAAAGTGACGGGTGATCAGGTTTAATAAGCCATTGCAACGGGCTGACGCCAGCGTAGATTCTGGTCTAGCCGTCCCTGACTGAGTAGCTGCTGAATATGGGCGATGCGCTGATAGCGAGGGCCCTCAAATTCCTCCATTCGTAGCCCCACGGCCCTGTAAGTTTGATAGAGCTCGATCGCGCCCTTGCGAGCGTCCCACTGAGGCTTAAAGTTCGGCAGGGTCTGGACAATCTTGCTACAGTCCACCCGATAGCAGCGCTGATCCGGCCCGGCATCGGGAGCGTATTCGATGACGCATCCCGGAACCGTTTCCTGCACAATCTCCGCCAGATCTCGGATCCGATAGTTATCCTGGTTGCGGCCCACGTTGAAGGCCTGGTTGTGGACCCGTTCTCGCGGGGCTTCTAGCACGGCTAAAAAGGCGCGAGCAATGTCTTGAATGTGCACAATCGGCCGCCACGGAGTGCCATCGCTTTTGATGTAAACGCGCCCCGTGGTAAACGCCCACGCGGTCAGGTTGTTTAATACCAGATCAAACCGCAACCGGGGTGATACCCCGTACGCCGTGGCGTTGCGCAGAAAGGTCGGGCTAAAGCTATCGTCGGCTAGCTTAGCCACGTCCTGCTCGGTTTTGACCTTGGAGACTCCATAGGGAGTCACCGGATTAAAAGCCGATGCTTCGGTGAGCCAGTCTTGTCCTCCCGCCCCGTAGTTGCTACAGGAAGAAGAAAATATGTACCGTGAGACGCCAGCCTGCTTGGCCAGCTCTGCCAGTCGCACCGACGCCCTGTAGTTAATCTCATGGGTCAGATCCGGCTGCAGATTACCGAGGGGATCATTCGATAATCCCGCCAGATGCAGTACCGCATCGAACCCCGCCAGATCGGCGCCCTCAATGTCTCTGACGTCTTTTCGCAGTTCTGGAATTTTTTCAATCACCCCCGTACCGAAGGTGCTGTCTCTATACAGGTTGCTGTCAAGGCCTACGACCTCATAACCGGCCGATAAGAGCAGGGGTACCATGACCGTTCCGATGTAGCCCTGGTGTCCCGTAACCAATACTCGCATGGGTCTCATCCTCCCAAGTTTTCCAAGGTGCATTGCCGCCATCCCAAAGTCCCTGCAAACGGCGCTTATCTCGCAGGGTGTCCATACACTGCCAGAAACCGGTATAGCGATAGGCCATCAGCTGTCCATCTCTGGCAAGCCCCTCTAGGGGGTCTTTTTCCCACTGGGTATCGTCTCCCTCGATGTAGTCAAAGACGCCGGGTTCTAGTACGAAAAACGCACCATTGATCCAGCCTTCTTTGATCTGAGGTTTTTCCGAAAACTCGACAACCTGGTTGTCCTCAAGAATCGGTAGCCCAAAGCGAGCAGGTGGCCTGACCACGGTCATCGTGGCGAGCTTGCCGTGACTGCGATGAAACGCTAGTAAATCCTGCAAATTTAGATCAGAAACACCATCTCCCCAGGTGAGCATGAAAGTTTCATTGCCCATGTAAGGAGCCAATCGCTTGATTCGCCCGCCAGTGTTGGTGTGCAGACCGGTGTCGATCAGCTCTACCAGCCAGTCCAGATTACAGTCCCTGTGGCTTTGGACCTGACCGTTGCGCAAACTGACGGTCAGATTACTGTTCAAAGAACAGTAGTCCAGCATGTATTTTTTGATGACTTCGCCCTTATAGCCGAGGGCGATCGCAAAGTTTTGAAAGCCATAGCGGTAGTAGTGGCGCATGATGTGCCAGAGAATTGGCTGGCCACCAATTTCCACCATTGGCTTGGGCTTATTCTCAGTTTCTTCCGCTAGACGGGTACCTAATCCCCCCGCTAAGATTGCGACTTTCATGGTCTTAGCTCCTTACAATCTAAAGACATTTGTGGCAGGAAATAACAATTGAAAACTGGTCACTGATCTCAGAGAAAGCGTCAACAGCATCACGGATAAGCAAAATAAAGCGTTTCCGGAAAACAAGGGTCGGCCTGATCAGCCGCTATCCGGGCCACAATGGCATTTCTTAAGGGAGTAAGCTCATCAGTGGCTAGCCAGGTAAATAGGTTTTTTAGGGCCACTGGTGAGCTATCGATGCGAATTGCCTCTTGCAGCAAACGATAGGCTCCGTCGAGATTGCCATTTTGCAGAGGAATCGCCGTTTGAGCCATGCAGACCTTAAAGTAATGCAGCCGAGCTTTACGGGTAATCTCCTCCGGCAGATAGCTCTCGGTCATTTCAATCCCCAGGCGATATTGAGCCCCTTGGGCCCCTAGGCGTAGCACCTCAGAAGTCATATTGCCGCCATGTTCCCGGTAGCGGGCCAGGATTTGTGGCTCACACCACCAGTCCCGAAAGGCGGCAATGCGCTTGTACAGTTCCCAGTCTGGTGTGTAGTAATTCTCTGGGTCGTACACCCCTAGCTGCTCGTGAGTTTCCCGCCGGACTACCACAGCACAGGGATTCAGCGGATTGCTGGTGCCAATCCGTTCCAGCCATTCTGAATTGATGCCCCGCTGCAGCCCCCCATGGCGTTGCGTGAAGATAACTTTGCCCGTAGCGTCAACATTTTCATACCCTGTAAAGGCGGCCCCCACCGAATCTGGGCAGGTTTCCAGGCCCGACTGCAGCTGCTGATAGAAACCCGGCAGCACGTACTCATCTTCCATGATTAGATGAATCCACCGGCCTCGACTGAGAGCGATGCCCCGATTGAAGTTGCGCCGGGCACCGATATTTTCTGAGTTGAGGTAGTACTTAACGATGCCGCCCCCCAGGGCGCACACTAGATCATAGAGGGGTGGATCGCTGGCGTTGTCCATTAGCAGGATTTCCATGTGATCCGGTCCCTGCCATTGGGCCAGGACACTGGCCAGACATTCCAATACGAAGCTGCGGCGGTTGTATAGGGGAATAATCACGCTCCAAAAGGGCCGTGGGGCATCGTCGTCTTCAACCGGGGGGGCCGCTGGGAAGCTATGGCCGCCAATCCAGACGGTATCTAGGGCAGTCTCAGGAGATCGCACGATTCCTGGCTGCCCATCCTGATTTACCGCTGTGCCGTAGTAGGAATTGAGCAGGAGCAATCCCTGACGATAGGCTGTCGCTGCCAGCTCTAGCTGATTCTGGGTTTGGTAAATCTGACCGATCTGGCAGTAAATTTGGCCTTGGAGTGGAGCGAGTTCCAAGGCTCTTTGCAGCACAGCAAGGGCTTGATCGAGCTGCCCTTGATCTTTGAGCAGCAGGCCTAGGTCAATGTGGGCCTCTGCCAAATCTGGCTGCAAGCTAATGGCCTTTTGAAAGTAAGCGGCAGCCGCCTGAACTTCACCTTGGGCCTGATAGGTAGCACCCAGTTGGCGGTTGCGCTGGGCGTAGGTAGCCGCTTGGGCCCGGGTGAGCTTTCCCTGCAGATGCAGAGCGTTGCCCCAATTCACGTCTGCTTCAACGCAGTCAGGAGCCAACTGTAGGGCTTTTTCGTAGCAGGCGATCGCCTCTGGCGAGCGTCCCTGACACTGAAGCACATAGCCCAGATTGTTATAGGCCAGGAACAGCTGCGGATTCCCTTGTAATGCCTTGCGATAGCAGCGCTCAGCCGCTTCGAGCTGTCCTTGGGTTTGCTTGAGGTTGCCAAGACTGAGCCATGCCCGGGAGAAATTAGACTGACTGCTCAAAATTTGGTGCAGCTTGGCCTCAGCCTTTTCTGCCATGCGCTGTTGCTGGTAGAGCAGAGCAAGCCCGTATAGGGCATCTAGATGATCGGGCACAGCCGCTATTACTTGCAGGTAGTTTTGTTCGGCTTCCGCAAGGTGACCCGCTCGATGTTGATTAGCCGCAACCTTAACAGCCTCTGAGATAGTGGCCATGACCCATGACTCTTCGCTATACACAAATGAAAGTTAAAAAGCCCAGCACCCAGCAAATTGAACTTGATAGTTGGGGAAAATCACCAAAAGAGCTACGAGAGCAGATAATCAAAAGTGTCTTACCCTCTGCACCGGATCCTGTCAGGTTGCAGGATGTAGCATCTTTTTGCTAAATCAAGTAGTAAACTGAGCTAAAGAAAAGGAATGGAAGGCCCCTCGACGAAGGACCTTCCATGTTGCCCTTCTCAACGAAGTCCTATTGGCAGCCCTAGCCCGGTTCTGTCAATAGGGCTTTGCTACTAGAGAGTAGCGGACAGGGAGAAGGCGTTCGAGGAAGAGCTGCCCTCGTCGGTGTAGGTGAAGGCGAACGACTCAGCCAGGGTGTTGTTGCCAAAGGCATCAGCACCAGATTCAGCCGTAGCTAGGTTGCCGCTGATGGTTACATTGGACTGAACGTCCTTCTGTACTTGGATGCTTTCAAAGATGTCGACGGTAATTGCCACATTTTTAAAAGCACTGAAGCTGCCAGCGCCCACTACTTCCTCTTCAGCAATGTTCTCTAGATAAGACAGATCAGAAATGATCATTTGACTTTCTCCTTGGAAATGGTTTGTTGTTGTTTAGCAAGCCGCTTTGTTCAGCCTTGCTGATATTAAGTTAGTCGCTTTCCAGGCATGAGTCCCGCCATTCTGGCGTAAATTAAAGACATGGAAAATTGTATTTACTCAACAACTATTCCGACTTGAAGAGTTGGCTATACTGATACTAAGGGTTTCATCAATAATTTGGATGCCGCTTACTTCTGCTGGGCAGAACTCATTCAGAAATATTTACGAGTGAGCTTAAAATTTTGGGAAAGCATGCTGCAAGCATGGCCTTTGAAGCGACGTCAAAGTTATAGCTGTAGCCACATACCAACACCATGGGAGATCTTGTTCGTCCTGAGCCTTGATAGCTACAGCTATAAAATTCGTTTCTCGCGGGCTGCGCCAACGCCTTACGCCACCTACAGAATATAGACTTTGTGGTTCGCTGGCGAACGCTGCAGCCTATTCTTAGGCTACAATGCCTGCTTAGTCAGAGCCTTTCAGCCATCCCGAATCCAGCTGACAAGTCTGAGCTCCGCAGTCAAAACAGTATAAATCAAGCTGGTTTCGCTACTAAGCACTCTAAACAGTCTTCCAGGGCATAGATAACTGATAAATCGTTATAGGCTTTAGAGCAATTTTCAGCAATCTGATTAGCCAAATATCGACGATAGTTAACATCATCCCCTAGCCGAATAGCCAGCTGGATATAGTCTGTTTTACTGCTGACAATCGTTTCTTCTATGCCCAGCCTTCTTAAAATAGCCATGGCGTGGCGGCTGCGCATCATTTCCCCTGGCCAGGTAACGATTGGAATATGGAAAGGCAGGGATTCCATGATCGTGTTGTTGCCCGACCAGCCAATGCTGTCGAGGAAAACATCTGCAATCGCAACGGTGCCTGTGAAAGCGCTGCCGTCCATGCGGGGCAGTAGCCTGCAGTACTGTTGATAGTCTAAGCCAACCTGGTCAAAGGCCCGCTTCATGCGATCGCGAAAAATAGCTGTGACTGCCTCGCTTTCGTGGGCAATGAAAACGAATTTGGCTTGAGGGACGGCCTGAGCGATCGCGGCAAACACATCGTCATGCTGGGGCAAGTACTTAAACAGCGACTGGCAGCACCAATACATGACATCGCCATCTTCTAGGCCCAAATCATACTTGCTAACATCTTTAGGATTAGTCTCAACCCGGTCGTAGCAGACCGCAAGATTGGGCAGCCGGATCAGTTGTTCGCTGTAGTGTTCCTGGGCATGGTCTGGCTCCATCAGGTCGCTGGATAAATGGTATTGAATGGTAGGCAGACCGCTGGTTTCGGGATGGCCGCCAAATGCCATTTGCACCGCAGCTAGATTTAAAGCCCCTAGCCGCACACTCATCGGGTCCATCCCAAATTCTGGATAGATTAAAACGTGGGGTGCATCCTGGAGAATACGTTCGCACCACTGCGGCAAGGTTGCCGGTCCCTGAACGAATTTATCGCAGCAGGCGATCGCGGCGACAGTCTCTGAGTCTCTTCGGGTGCCAGTGTAGTAGGCAACTATCTCAAATCTTTCTCGATTTAGATTTTCAATCCAGCCCTTGATAGGAATCTTCCAGACGGAATGGTGGTTGAAAAACCCAGATACAATTCCTACTTTGATCTTTTGATCTTGGCCCAGCGACGGTAAAGGCCGAGGCTGACTCCATTGGGGATAGCAACTGGCCATCAGTAGATGAATCAACTCCCCGTAGATCTGCTGCAGGTTGCGGTCGTTTAAGCCTTGATAGGTGAGGTAAAAGGGCTGCAATGCCCCAACTGCATCAGCGGCTTCGACTCGTTCCGCCAGACTAGCCGCCTGATAGTAATCAGCCAGTTCTGAAAGGCAGGTTTTATAGCGCTCTCGACAGCTGTAAATCTCGTCAGCGCTAGTGTAAATAATGGGTAGTTGACTCATGCAAATTCCCCATCTGGCCTGAGCCAGTCTGGGATTAATGCTTAAAGCCGTTTGGTAGGCTGCAATTGCCTCAGTTAATTTATTTTGACACTTGTAGGCATTACCAATGTTGACGTAGCCTTCAGCATAGTCAGGCCGACACTTAATCGCCTGCTGGTAGGCCTGGATAGCTAGCTCAAACTGATGCTTTTCCTGTAGCAGGTTGCCTAGGTTAATATGAGCCTCAAGATAATCTGGAAAACATCGAAGCGCCTGTATATACAGTTTAATGGCGGCATCCCTTTGCCCATATCTAGACAGAAGCACGCCCAAGTTATAGTAAGCCTGAGCATTTTCAGGGTTATGCTTTAAGGCCTGAAGATACGCTGCCTGTGCTTGCTCTGGCTGATTCTGTTGGGCAAAGATGAGTCCTAATAGAAAATAAGTCGAGTCATCATTCGGGGCGTACTCTAGAGCATGCTGACAGGCTTTAACTGCTTCCGCCAAACGCTCGGCTTTTTGCAAGGCTTTGCCAAGCTGCCTGTGAGCCTGGGGGTAGTTAGGCCGCAGCTGAACAGCAGATTCATAGGCATGGATAGCCTCATTAATCTGATGCTGCTGGTAGTAGCTCATCCCCAGATTAAAATGGGCCTCGGCAAGATCCGGATTCAGCGTCAGCGCCTTTGAGTAAATAGCGATCGCAGCATCGAACTTTCCCTGCTGGTGAAGCACAATCCCTAGATTATTATAAATTTCTGCCGATGGATGCAGCTTTAAGACATCCCTGTAGGACAACTCTGCTTCTTGCAGATGACCCATCTGGTGCTGCGTTAAAGCCACATTAAGAAGAGAAATGTGATCTTGGGTTTGCATAATATCTGATGGCAGGAGCTCAACTAGAATCTAAATCCCAATAAAAAATCTCGATGTAAGTTGAATCAAAAAAGTGATATCTAAGCCCAACACTATGACATTCCCTCTGTCCTCGTATCGCCAAAATGGCACCAACTAAAAAATCTGAATGGGCGTCTTAGGATATAGCCAGTCATGGCTACAACTCTAATAGGAATGAATCTGGCGTTCATACTCCCTTTCTAGCCACTCTGAGAACAATTTTTTAATAATATGCTGCTGCACAGTGGCATCATATTCGGCAGGAATAAAGTTCCTGACCATGAATATAGCGTAACAATCTTCTAATTCTATTGGTTCGGTAGGTCTACCCGGAACCGATCCAAAGACATGGGCGGCTACCTGAGGGGATAGTTGCCACCGGCTAATCTTTCCTTGAAAGCCGCAAACTAAGCGGTTGTCTTCATTAATGTCATATAGCTGAGCCGCCTCGTAGAAACTTATTTCTTCTTCTTCTATCTGATAAAGCAGCTCATAGGCTACTGGCTTGCTTGAGGTGACTATCCTGTATAGATTGACTCTATCAAAGTCTAACTTATTTTGGATGAAATACTTCTCGGCCTCATCGTTGAACAAATGGTAAGACAGCTTTTTGGAGAAGATCTGCTGGGCAATTCCTTCTTCCCAGTCATCTGCCGTGATGAGTTGATCTTCCAGCCAAGCCATTGTTGATTGAGCACTCTGCAAACGATTTTCATGGCGAAATCTTTCAGATTCCGTCTGCACTTCTTCGGCATCAACCTGAATGCCGAATGCAGTAGAGGCTTCTTGAATAATTCTCTGATAAATCACTTGCCTGCAAACATCCTTAATGCAGACTCTCTTCTTCAATGAAGAGATCACATCCTCGGAATGAATTGGGATATCGACGATTTTAAGCATTCTTAACAGAGTTGACTTGTAAATCTATGACGTTTTGATCAAATTTAGTTTGGCGGGTCAACTTTTGATGATTAGCGCATGCCGAAAGCAACGACTGCAAAAAACTGATATGGCAGGTGCACGCGTCAGAGAAGTCCATATCAAAAATCAGCTTTCTCTGATTTCTCTTAAGACTGTTGGCAGCCAAGTGGAAAATGCACATGTGCAAGCATTTGTCAGCCGCATCATATAAGTCAAGATCATGATATGTGTTCATATAAAAGTTGTCTCGCCATATTGGCGAGGCTTTTGCTTCTGTTCTTTTACAGGAGAAGCAAGTGAGGGGACTCCCTGATCATCTGTCCTCAACAGTTTTTGTGGCGTTGCTAAATCACGGAATGATCAAGCCGGGACATAGACTGATCCATAGTGCACCAATAAGTGCATAGAATATGCCAACATCTCCAGGGACTTAGAGTAACAAAACACAAGAGGCTGCGCAGATGGGTGCTGCCTTGTTTAGCAATGCTCCCCCGGCGGGTGGTTTCGTCGCTGGAATATAGTGAGCTTAACCGGCTGCCTCACCGGGAACTCTGATGGGATAGTCCAGCTTGGTGTTGAGTTGACGTCCCCAATTGTGAACCAGGTGCTGGACATCAATGAAGAGAGTGATCACTAACGGGTGATTGTCCGTTCTGCCCTGACTAAACCATCACCAATCGAACGCAACTCAAAACCGACTTTCTTGCAGACATGCTGCATAGCCCTGTTTTCTAGCAAAATCTCGGCTGTGATGCGACTGATGGACTCTTTCTCAGCGATAGAAATCAGCCGCTGGAGCAGTTCCGTTCCTATCCCAGATTTCTGGGCTGAATCTGCGACCAGCATGGCAAATTCAGCCTCGCGGGTACCGTGGAGTTTTGTGAGTCGCCCTACCCCCAAAATCTCATGCTGGCCAGTGTCTGGGTTTTTGTAGTCGGCCACTAGGGCAATTTGGCGATCGTAGTCAACAAAGCAGATGCGGGTCAGGCGATCGTGGGCGGTGCGCTGGCTCAGCTTCATGATGTGGAAATAGCGCAGGTAGACGCTTTCCTCAGACAGGGTTTTATGAAACTGGACGACTAGCGGCTCATCTTCGGGGCCGATGGGTCGAATCGTTACAGGGCGACCGTCCTTCGTCATCCAGTCACTAACGTACTGGGCCGGATAGGGGCGAATGGCGGGTTTGGTGATGCGGGCCAGATCTGCGTCGGCGGCATGGAGCACAATGCGGGCGTCTAGGGCCTGGAGGGTTTGGGGTACTGGCGCATCGGCGGGGGAGGCCAGCAGCGGGTTGATGTCGATCTCCTGGATCTGAGGATGCTCGACCATCAGCTGGCTGAAGCGCACCAAAATCTGCTCCAGCTGATCTAAGTCCACGGCGGCGCGCCCCCTTATTCCCCTTAGCGCTACCGCGATTTGAGTGCGCTCAATCAAGCGTCGAGCCAGGGTCGTGGTCAGGGGGGGCAGGGCGACGGCACTGTCCCGCATCACTTCTACCATCTGCCCTCCGGCCCCAAATAGCAGCACAGGGCCAAACTGGGCATCCAGGCTGCTGCCCAGAATCAGCTCGTAGCCATTGTCACGGCTAATCATGGGCTGCACGGTAACGCCGTTGAAGGCATCGGCGCCGACTTTTGCAGTCACAGCCTCTGCGATCGCCCTATAGGCCTGCTGTACGGCGGCCGAGTTGACGAGGTTGAGCTGTACGCCGCCCACGTCGGTTTTGTGGGTGATGGTTTCTGAGAGCAGCTTCAGCACCACCGGGTAACCAATCTGATCGGCGCAGGCGATCGCCTCGGACTCACTAGTGGCCTTGAGGGTCTGCACCACCGGAATGCCATAGGCCGCCAGCACCTGCTTCGACTCCTGCTCCGTGAGCAGCGATCGCCCCTGCTGCTGCACCGACTGGATCAGCGGTGCGACTAGAGCCGGATTAGCCCCATTTTCCTGCCAGTCGGTGGCCAGGGTTGGGGTTTCGTAGAGGGCCTTGAGGTTGTAGCTGTAGCGCCACATGAAGTTAAATAGCCGCGCCGCCGCATCGGGATAGGGATAGGTGGGGATGCTGGCCTGGTTTAGCAGGGCTTCCCCTGCCATCACGTCGGCTCCTCCCATCCAGCTAGCCAGAACGGGTTTATCGATTTTCTGAGCGTAGGTCTTGAGTTGCTCAGCGGTACGGGTGGGGTCGGTCATTGCCTGGGGCGTCAAGATTACCAGCAGGCCGTCGCCATTGGGGTCCTGGGCGGCAATTTCAAAGGCCTGGGTATAGCGCTCAGAATCGGCATCTCCCAGAATGTCGATGGGATTACCGCGGCTCCAATGGGTGGGGAGAACCTGTTCTAGGGCGCGAATGGTATCGTCGCCCAGGGTGGCGAGCTGACCGCCGGAACCAATCAGCGCGTCCGTGGTCAGCACCCCCGGCCCCCCGGCGTTGGTGATAATGGTGAGCTTGGGGCCTTTGGGCAGACGATTCTGCTTGGCCAGGACCTCGGCCACGTCAAACAGCTCGG
>PYEQ01000879.1 GCA_003017785.1 filamentous cyanobacterium CCP5
CCTCTGCACTGGGGCGATATTCCCTGGATGGGGCTGCTGCCCGGCCTCAGCGAAGAACTACTGTTTCGCGGGGTGATGCTGCCAGCGATCGGGCTGAACTGGTTTGGGATTTTGATTTCGGGCCTCAGCTTTGGGGTGCTCCACACCAGCGGCCTGCAGCAGTGGGCCTATGTGATTTGGGCTTCGGTGATTGGCATTGTGCTGGCCATCAGTGCGGTGGCAACCGGCAACCTGCTGGTACCGATCGTGGCGCACATTACGACGAATCTGGTTTCTAGTCTGGTGTGGAAGGCGCGTCAAACCCAGGATTTGGCCTAGGCGGTCCAGTACCGAGCGAAGCTAGTGGCTTTTGCGATCGCAGCTGATGCCCTATCCGCTGCAGCTGTATGACCCGGGGATTGGACTGGCGCTGTTTTAAGTGAGGCTGGTTAGTACTAGTGTCCGGTCGATGTCGTTTCAAACGAGGCTGGCTAGTACATGGGTGGGGACTGTGTCGTTGTTAGTGAGGCTGGTTAGTACATTTGTACGACTGGAGTCCCTTGAAGTGACAATGGTTAATACGTTTGTCTGTCTGGAGTCGTTTTTAGTGAGACTGGATAGTACAAGTGTGGTATCTGGTTAGTACATTTTTCGGACCAATGTCGTTTCGAGTGACATCGTTGCCGTCGAAAGTGAGGCCAGTGCCGTTTTGAGTGAGGGCGGTGTCGTTTTGAGTGAGGCTGGCCGGGTAAAGACTCAAAACTTCCTGAAAAACCATGACTCAGTTTGTTTTGTGTGTTAGCACCTAGGCAGGTGTGCCCTCTGATGCCCTGCCGGGCACGGCCAGCCGATGGAGCCAGGTCATGAACCAACCTATTTTTATCTCCCACTCTTCTAAAGACGATGCGATCGTTAGGCAGCTGCGGGAGATTCTCGAAGCCCACGGCCTCTCCACCTGGGTAGACTCGCGACGGCTCACGGGTGGGGATGAGCTAGATGCCTCCATCAAAGCTGCCATTCACGATGCCCGCGACTTTCTGGTGGTGCTCAGCATCGAAGCCCTCAGCTCGGGCTGGGTGCAGAAAGAAATCGCCTACGCCTCAGAAGTGGCTCAGGAGCAGGAGGGTTACAAGGTAATTCCCGTGGTGCTACCGGGAGTGCCGAGGGGCATTCTCAAACCCTTCTTCCCCAACGACCCCATCCATATTTTTGTCAAAGCAGGCCCCAACGGACTCCAGGAAGCGATTCCCGCCATCTATGCCGCTCTGGGGGAAGAGCTCCCCAACGACCTGCAGCCCGGTGAACCCATCCAGGTCGAACCCGTCACAGAACTCCTGCTCACCCTCACCGACTCCCACATCGCCGAACACGACAACATTCGCCGCGCCACCGCCACGGCCACCCTCACCTACCTCCCCGCTGACCAGAGCCGCGTCATCACCAGCCGCCGCTACCGATTTGAGGCTCCCCTGGGTCCGCTAGAACTGGATGAAATCCGCTGGTATATCGAAAAGTACTACCAGTGGCCCACGGGAGTTTTCAAACAGCGGGCCGCTAAGACGGAAGAGAACCTCCCCCGCTGGGGCCAAGCCCTCTACGATGCTGCCCTCAGCGGCGAAACCGCCCGCGAACCTCTGAGCGAATGGCGACGCACCACCGGCAGCCGTCGCTTTTCTGTGCAGGTGGACGGCGAACCCCTGGAAGGTACGCCCGACGACGCAGCCGCCCTGGGTCGAGAAGCCGCCAGCGACTTGCTCTCCCTGCCCTGGGAAATTTTGCACGATCGCAACGGCTATCTGTCTCAAGGGGCCAATGGCGCAAGAGTCCGGCGGCGACTGCCGAATCGAGAGCGGCAGCCCATCGCCCAAGCCGAGCTGCCGATTCGGGTGTTGCTGGTCAGCCCCCGCCCCGAAGTTGCGGATGATCAGGGCAGTCCGGTCGGCTATATCGACCACCGCATCAGTGCGAAAGCCCTGGTGCAGGCCGTTGAAGAACTGGGGGAAGACCTGGTGAAGGTGGACCTGCTGCCCTTCCCCACCTTTCCGGCCATGAAGGCAGCCCTGAAGCAGGCCAAAGATCAAGGCATTCCCTATGAC
>PYEQ01000880.1 GCA_003017785.1 filamentous cyanobacterium CCP5
CCGCTGCACGCACAACTCGACGAAGCGATAGTTGTTGTTTACCTCATAGTTCCAGGTGCGAAACGCATCAGAGGTAGCGAGGCCCCGCACAAAATCTTTGACCGAAATCAAACCGCCCCGCAGCTGAGACTCCAGCAATGTTTGGCGATTGCTTTTCAGCATTTGCTGCTCGTGAAAAATTTGTCGATAGGCCGCCGTCACTAAGGCATCAACATCGTCTTTATCGTGGTTTTGCTCCAGCGTAAAAATTCTAGAATGCTCGTCTCCAGGCACCTCATAGCCCTCCACGCGCTGGTTTTGACTGCTAGGGGCATAGGTTAATAGCGGCAAAGTCACAACGATTTTTCCTCCATACGCAAAATAAAATGGCTTTCATCAACTATCAGTAATCACACCAAATTGACAATCTCCGTAGTTATTTATAGACCCTCAACTATGCTTGGGTTTTAACTGTAACTGGGTCAGAAACAGCTAAGGCCTAGCCTACGAGCAACGGGGATCAGACATTCTTATTTCGACAGGGAGAGTAACAAACAGTCACGTTTCTTTAAAGTTACTGCACCATTATTTTCCACTCCAAAAAGAATTTGAGACGATGCCAGCCACAGTCCCACCTGGGCATCTAGCCTGAATCAGACGTCTGCCCACAGGCGGTCTAGATTTGGTAGAGATGGCTTAATGGCGTTATTTGCGCAGCAGCGGGATGACGCCGTTCGTCCCACGGCAACCCCTACAGATTGAATTCGGCTTTGCTGTAGAACCTACAGTTGGTCATGCCCACAGGCAAAGACCTTCCTAATTTAGGGAGGTCTTTGCCTGTGGTGATGCTGTTTACCCTACCGCGAAGGAATTAGCCCAACGCTTACCACCCGAAGGCCGAGACAGGAGCCAACGCCTGTTCCCTGGTGTCTTCAGCTTCAGCGGCAGGCTCAGCCAGACGCGACTCAGCACAGAATGATGCCGTGCTAAAGCCGCCAAAGCGCTTCACCACGCTGGTGCGCAGCCGCAGGTTGGGGTTGGCAAACCAAAAGCGCTCAACCGAGCTCATCGTTTCATACTCGGTAATCAGCAGCAGCCCGCCATCGCCATCAATTTCGTAGCGACCGATCACGGGCACAATTTCGGCGTAGCCGCGCTCGCGCAAGAGCTGCCCACGGCTGGGGTCGTCGGCATCGGGCACCAGGGCAAACACCGTGCTGCCAGCATGGTTTTCGTCGTCTTTGTCCCAGGCCATAGCTCCGTCCCAGGTCACATAGGCTCCGCCTACCGCCAGGGCGGGGTCGACATCGTGCAGCTGGCAAATTTCGACGACGCTGGGGTGCCCCTGGTCGAGGGCCTCTACCGAAATCGTAGAGCCGCCCAGTTCGGCTCGGCGAAAGGGCAGGTGGTGGGTGGTGCGTTGAGAATTCCACTGGCCCGCACTCATGCGGAAAAAGTCCATTACGTCCATGGGGCAGGTTCTATTACTTACTAGCGTTCTCAGAAATGCATCGACTCAGCCCGGCAAGCACTGGTCGTACTGCTCTGCATGGATCATACCGCTGCCACCAGGGTGAATGCCGCCAATGGCTGAAATGGTCGGCGGCAAAAGGCGCGATCGCCCCCTGCAGGAGATCTTGCGATCGCCGGGCCAGCCTGGGCTGGCGCCAGAGCAGCGATCGACTTCTCAGCTGAACAGAGTGAACGCAAGACGGCCTCCCCAACAGAAAAAGCTAGAAAAAATGCATTGACGAGATTTAAAGACTCAAAATGGCAAAAAAAGTTTCAAAACAGCGAAAAACCATCAAAAACAGTCTTTAAACTGCGACGCTGACTGCCTATGTTCAGCATGCGTGACCTCTTTAAGGAGTCTGTGAAGATTGCATGAGAGCTTTCTCATCAGCCCAGGCAGGACCGCCCTCCGGGTTTGTGCAGTAGTCATTTTGCATTTGGGTTGCTAAAGTGAATAAGCTTTGAGGTTTGTAAAGAAAAAATTACTAAAGCTTGTCTACAGCACTATTTAGTGATATTGACTTGGGCCGCCTTTAAAGGTGAGGAGTTTCTGTAGCTATGTCTGCGATCACCATTTTTTGCG
>PYEQ01000881.1 GCA_003017785.1 filamentous cyanobacterium CCP5
GAAGGGGCTGTATAGCCTAACGGCATTCAAGAAAGGCGCAGTCTGTCCGTAGAGCTTTTGGGGGGGAGCATGTAGCTACAATCTTAGGATTTTGGCTTACCCTACTCAGGTATTACTGCTTTCACCTTTACTGCTGCAACCATTGCCATGGTGACTTCCGCTCAGACCTTTACTCTCCAGAACTTTGAACTCCAGTGCGGGGCGGTGCTGCCGGAGGCCCATCTGGTCTACCAAACCTATGGGGAACTGGCTGGCGATCGCCGCAACGTCATTCTTTATCCCACCTCCTACGGAGCCCAGCATCTGGACATCGACTGGCTGATTGGCCGCGATCGCATCCTCGACCCGGATCGCTGGTTCATCGTGATTCCCAATCAGTTCGGCAACGGCCTCTCTACATCACCTAGCAACAGCGAGTATTGCAACCTTGCCGAAGACGGCTTTTGGTTTACCCACTACGACAACATTCGCGCCCAGGAGGCCATGGTGCGGCAGGTTTTCGGAATCGAAACCCTGGCTATGGTGTATGGCTGGTCCATGGGGGCGCAGCAGGCCTACTACTGGGGCAGTCACTATCCAGAACGGGTCGAGCGGATTGCCGCCATCTGCGGCACTGCCAAGACCACCGAGCACAATCAGATTTTTTTGGCGAGTTTGCGGGCGGCCCTCACCGCTGACTCCGCCTGGGACGGCCATCGGTTCACGGCTATCCCCGACCGCGGCTACCGCGCCTATGCTCGGATCTACGCTAGCTGGGCCGCGTCCCAGCCCTACTACAAACAGCAAATCTACCGCCAGCTGGGCTATGACTCCCTAGAAGCCTACCTGGTGAACAGCTGGGAGGCAGGCTATCGCAAGCGCGACCCCCACAATTTGATTTCAATGATTGACACCTGGCTGCGGTGTGATATCGGCAATACGCCGGTATTTGGGGGCGACTATGGGCGGGCGATCGCTGCCATTCAAGCCAAAACCCTGGTAATGCCTGCCACCACCGACCTCTATTTCACTCCGGAAGACTGCGCCGCCGAGGCGGAAATGATCGCTGATGCTACCTGCAAACCGATTCCTTCCATCTGGGGCCATCGGGCCGGCAATCCCTACCAGAACCCCGAAGACGAAGCCTTTATCCGGACTGCGGTGAGGATCTGCCTGTCCGGATAATCAAATCGGTTCGAATGCTTTGATCAGCTTGTCCTAACTCAGCCCTCATCATGGGCACGCATGCATCGACGACCCGCTGTCTTGGCTGAGTAGAGCCCCTCATCGGACTGCTGCACCAGATCGTCTGGGGATGACGATGGCTGTGGCACCTGGCAGGCTATTCCCAAACTCAGGGTGAATTGCCCTGGAGCAGTCTGGCTACCGTTTGCAGACAGTGATCGCCCAGGTTCAGCATCGGATATCTGCATGGTCGTTGGTTATACCCTGATAACTCGCATGAGCACGGTTATCCATTCCTAGGGTGCGCCCCTCAGATCGGGCCATACCGGCGCTGCATTGATTCTTAATTTAGGCTTCAGCTGGGATTTTTATAAAGAAGCAAAGTGCTCTAACAGCAGGCGATGCACGAAAATATAGCCGCCGCCAACCCGCTGCATGAAGATCCGATCCGTGGCGTAGTCCAAAAAATGGGCGTAGTTGCGGGGGGCAACCCCCGATCGCCAGAGCAATGTCCGCAGCACCAGGTGCTTGATGCAGACGATACCAGAGTTTTGGGCTCCAATCAGGCCGCTGGCCAGACCTAAAATAATCCCATTGACTAGGCCCGAAACCATCCCTCGAAACGCCCAGAACAGTAGGCCAAACAGGGGCATAAACAGGGCCACCATGCGGCCAACGTTGCTGGCAGTCTTCCACATGCCCTGGTTGGGAATGGTAACTTGCTCGACCCGATTCACCCGCTCAAAGCCAAACATCAGCAGGGTCGCAACCCCGATCAAAATACTGGGCATTAAGGGAGAGGAGGTGCCGTAGTACAGGGCGATCGCAATCACGACCCCCAAAGCAAAGTAGCTACGGATCTTGCTCCAGGAGATTTTGGAAATTTCGACCGGCTCAATCGGTTGCTGGA
>PYEQ01000882.1 GCA_003017785.1 filamentous cyanobacterium CCP5
AGGGAGGCACGGGTACCTGTACCAGGAAACACCGAATAAATGTCAGTGATATCTCTTAGCTTAAGCGGTAACTTAGGGCCATTTTATGCCCGCAGGGTAGCTTGTACAGCCAATACATTAGGATTTTCATCAACCCGACCACTGCCTCTCCAGCTTAAATAGCCGCCGACCTCTCCATGGGAGTGGGCAGAGGACTGCTCGGGATCTGAACCCAGTCGACCGCTCCCGCGAAGGGAGAGCAGAGCAGGGGAGAGGATATCGTCGGCTTGGGAAACCCGACCGCTACCGCGATCATCGTCGCTGCGGCTGGTGCTTATCAGATTAAAGGATTCGGCTAAGGTAGCCGATATCACTAGAACAGCGATCGCCCCAGTGGTAGCTGCAACGGTACTGCGCAGGGAACGAGGAAAAATAGTTTCCATGGAGTAGAATCATCACGCTTCTACTACCTGATACGTTCCTTCCCATGGGCTCTCAGGAAGAACTTAGTCCGAGAAAACCCGGATTCTTATAAAGCTTGTGTAAATTTTTCTCCGAGTAATCACGGATAGCCTCTGTTTTTCTGGAGCGTCGCTAGTATATTTCACTCGATTACAGAGGTTCTACCCGGCCCCTCGTTCAACTTTCATGCAGGGGCAGGGGTATGGGGCTCAGTCGGCTGCCTTATTCTGCCTCTGACTCCGGTGCGGTGTCTGGGACTGGGCTGTCGCCAGCCTCTGGGACGGATGGGGCTGGCTGTGCGGCTTCACCGGCAGCCATCTGCTGAATTTGATCTTTATACTGAGCCGGGGCGATCGCTTCGGCCTGGGCAAACAGAGGCTTGGCTTCATCACTGCGCCCTTCGGACTGGAGCACTAGAGCCTTGGCTAGCAGAGGCCGAAAATCTGATCCCGCCTGGGCGATCGCGTCGTCGTAAATAGTCAAAGCCTGATCGACGTTGCCGCTAGAGACCTGCACTTCCGCCAGCAGCAGGCGCACCGAGGTGGTGTCGATACTAGTATCGCCATCGGCGGCTAGCTGCTGAGCCGTCTGTAGGGTTTCTTGGAGCAGACCGATCGCAGCCTGGGGGCGATCCTGCTGTACTAGCAGTGCTACGAGCCCCTGCATGGCCTGCATATTGCCCGGCCGCTGGTCAAGGACAGTCCGATAGCTGCTAGCCGCCGCATCCAGATTGCCGAGCTGTTGCTGGGCCTGTCCTAGCAGGACAGCATATTCCGGCTGGTCCGGATTCAGCTCCGCTAAGCGCTCTAGGGGGTCGATTACCCCGTCCAAATCCCCCAGCTGAATGCGAGTTTCCACCAGGCCCTGTAGCGCCGTTAGATTATCAGGCTCTCGCGCCAGCACCGCCTCATAGCCCCTGGCTTCTTGCTCTAGCTGAGTTTGACGCTGATCGGCCCCTGCCGTCGGCGTCGATGCCGGGTTGCTGCTCTGCTGATTCCCAATGCTGCCCAGCAGCGGCAGCAAAGACAGGGATAGGAAGGCTGCCAGGGCTACGATTAGCACGCCTCCAACAAGCCAGCGATTGCGTTTAGCGGTCACGGTGAGTCCTCCACGGTTCCGCCCCATCTTAGCGCTATCGATTATCGATAGAATTCAGTCAAAATCCTCACCATCAGGAGTCAGACCGCCCCCTAATGGTGGATCAGCTTTAGCAATTTTTTACAGGCAGGTGGCTCAAAAAGATACGGATTTGCCTAGGGATTGCCTGGATCATCAATATAGAAACTCCCACAGCCGATGCTGCGGATGGGCTTTCGCCCAGCGGGGAGTCGGCTTAATGTGGAAAATCAGCTCGGGGTGTCAACTCATATTGTTAGTTGTTTTGTATAGACATTAAATATCCTGGCTCTCGGCCTGGCCCCCTTGGAATTCAAAACCGGGGTGTTACGCTAGGCTTGGGAGTTATAGCGCCCTGTTTTCCTGCAGGGGCCTTTATTTGTTGAGAGGAGGTAGATGCTATGACGTCTGTGGCGAGCGGTTCCCCAGATTTTTCGAATTCTTCCAAAGACCAAGCAGATTCATCAGATCCAGCGGCTCAGGAGATGTCTCCCCAGCGCCCCAGGCTGGTTTCTCC
>PYEQ01000883.1 GCA_003017785.1 filamentous cyanobacterium CCP5
GACTGGGACGACCAATTTCCACCTGGCCGATAGCAATTTTCTCCCCTGTAATGTGATAGGGATCTCCGTGGAGGCGGCGGGCGTCGATGCCGGCGGCTCCGGTGGAGTCTGACAGGGCCATGACTGGTATGGCTACTCCCGCCAGTCCCAAACCACTAATCGTCCAAATTACAGCTGATTTTGAGGGCAGCGATGCCCTAGGAGCAGACCATCTCAACGGAAATTTGACCATGGGGAGGTGACTAAATGGAGGTTCACTGCAAAGAACTGTATCGCAGTCAAAGGGGATGAAAGATTAGGGGAATATTTAAGATTTTGTTACGATGAACACACCGCACCAACGTAATCGAACAGGAGAGACTATCCACCATGGCTCAAACCACTTCAAGAAAGTCCACCGTTATATCCCCTTCTATCTTATCGGCAGATTTTAGCCGACTAGGTGAAGAAATCCGGGCGGCTGATCAAGCCGGGGCTGATTGGATTCACGTGGATGTCATGGATGGCCGGTTTGTTCCCAACATTACCATCGGCCCCCTGATCGTCGAGGCGATTCGCCCCATGACCAAAAAGCCCCTGGACGTTCACCTAATGATCGTTGAGCCGGAAAAATACGTGGAAGACTTTGCCAAAGCCGGTGCCGACATCATCTCCGTCCATGCTGAGCATAATGCTTCACCCCACCTGCACCGTACCCTCAGCCTGATTCGTGAGCTCGGCAAGCAGGCGGGCGTAGTGCTGAACCCTGGAACTCCGCTGACCTTGATCGAGCACGTGCTAGAAGTGTGCGACCTGGTGCTGATCATGAGCGTGAACCCGGGCTTCGGGGGCCAGAGCTTTATTCCGGCGGTGCTGCCTAAAATTCGTCAGCTGCGGCAGATGTGCGACGAGCGCGGTCTCGACCCCTGGATCGAGGTAGACGGTGGCCTTAAGGTCAACAACACCTGGCAGGTGCTAGAGGCCGGGGCCAACGCCATTGTCGCCGGTTCGGCGGTGTTTAAGGCCGATGACTATGCCGCCGCGATCGAAGGCATCCGCAACAGCAAGCGGCCTGAGCCTAAACTCGCTACCGTCTAGTCAGTCTGGCCTAGAACGCTCGTTAACGAGGGGTGCGCCTAGGCGCACCCCTCGTTATATTTTGGGGATTTTTTCTGGGTTTTCGGCCAGCGATCGCCCATCGCCGTCCTCTAGGCGGACTGTCCGGCCCGATAGGCCCGAGCCTGTTCTGAAATTACCTGTTTGTATAGGATTTCCAGGCAGCTAATGTTGGCACCGAGGGTATAGAGTTCAAGCACCCGCTGGCGGGCTTTTCGCCCTAGCAGATAGGTCATTTCCGGGTGGTCTCGAAAAATCGGCAGAATGCTGTGCAGCTGATTGGCGACTCGCTGGGTATCCAGGACGATGCCAGCACCATTGGCGAGCACCTCCCCATCGGCCCCTGCATCGGTAGCAATGCAGGCACTGCCGCAGGCCATGGCCTCCAACAGAGAAATCGACAGGCCTTCTACAAGGGATGGCAGGATAAACACATCTGCTCCCCGTAGGATCTCAATGCGGCGGCGCTCGTCGGCCACAAAGCCCAGCCAGATCACCCCATCCTCTTCGCCATAAAACATCTTTAAGGAAGCCATCAGCGGCCCGTCGCCGACGATCGCCAACCGGCACTCGCGGCCCATTTGAGCCAGCCGCCATCCCTTCAGCAGCGATTCGACATTTTTCTCAATCGAGACCCGGCCCTGGTAGACAAATAGGCGCTGGGCCCCTAGTTCTGCCTTGATGGAGGAGGGGCCAGGGGAATATTTGCGGGTGTCCACGCCATTAGGAATGACAACCACCGTTTCTGACGCGACCCCTAGCTTGATCAGCAGCTCCCTTTGCAGGTTTGAGAACACGATCACCCGGCTGTAGTGGGCCAGACAGGAAGCATAGAGCTGATAGGTCAGATGCTGAGTTCCGGAGGTAATGCTGCGAACCCGCCGGTCAAAGGGAGGATGGAAGGTCGCCACCAGGGGAATGTCCAGTTCGGTGCAGATTTCTGGCAGGCGAAAATCTAGCGGTGAGAGGGTTAGAGA
>PYEQ01000083.1 GCA_003017785.1 filamentous cyanobacterium CCP5
TCGGCAGATTTGTACCCGCAGCCTGCGGCGGATTCGAGCCACAGACCTGATGAAAACCTGGGAATCGTAGTGGTTTAGGCCGCCTGAGGCATCACCAATGCAGCCTCTTGGCTCTCGGCTGGAGCCTCAACCCGGTCCTGGGCGAGGGTACGCATCGCTTTCTGACGCTGGATTAATCCCCACACCATGGCTTCAGGCTTGAGCTCATCTAAGAGGACGATGATCATTAACCAAGCCGACCGAGAGGACAAGGCCGACACGGTAAAGATTTTAGTGTAATTCTTTGCGTAAGTAACTGTTTTGAAGCGGCACCAGGAAGGTGCGGTCTCAACTCGGTATTAACATTCGGAGGAGGAGGCCGAGTTGAGACCTACGCAAAAACTTACACTACATATCTTAGTCAATGGTAAACTCGACTTTTCTAGTACATTAAGACCATCAAGGAAATACTGTGCCCCGACGCATTAACCCTAAATGCCTCTATTGTGCGCACCTCCCGGTCGCAGAAGCCCGTCAACTCCACGGGGCTGAAGGAGATGACTGTTGGGATGAAAGCCTGTGCCACCGCCGCCGAACGCACTACCGGAAACGTCGGGATAACAACGCCGCTCGCCGTAGCCAATATCGTCAGGAGGTCGCACAAAGACAGGCAGAAGCCGCCCCTGACGAAGTCTCTGTCCCTATCCCCCTAAAGCCTGTCGCCTATCTATATCTTTATCGGCAAAAGCGCCAAGACGCGCCCCTTCATGCCATAGCGGTCTCGGTTTGGCAGGGGGATCAGCGACTCCTAGAGGTCACCCCAATTCACTGTGCTGGCTTGCGGAATCAGCAGATTCAGAAGTACTTGATGGATGTGCTAAAAACATTACAACCGCGCTATGGCATCACTAAATTCGAACCTGAAATTCGCCTAGAACCTACAGAATGTCCGATTAAAACCTGTCCCCTGAAACCCAGCGCGATCGCCGATGTACGTGAATGACCTTTGAGCAGCTAGAACTTGAACTGAATCTGGTTTTAGAAGATGCGGCCGAGGCCCCGGCCATGGCTAATCTCAGTGCCCTGTGGCAGCAGCTCGAGCCTGTTCTGCTGGAGCTTTCACTGCAAGATCAGCTGCGACTGGGGAGTCAAATTATCGAGCAGTTAGCGGGCATTCACCAGGCGAAAGCAGACATTCTGTTTGATACTTGGGAGAACACCTACGACCCTCACGATCCGGTGGTGTCTGGAGACTGGCTTCAGGGGCTGGTCAGGCAGACCCAGCATGTTGACCTCTCCAAGCTGACAGCTCCGGTCCAAAGACGTCCTCGTTCAAGTACAGCGAAGTCTGAGGCCGCTGAGGATACAGTGGTTGGTGAAGTGCCCAAAGCCAAGGTTTTACAACTGCTAGAGCAGGTAGAAGCCGAAGCTCAGAAAGCTGCCGCCCTGGCGATCGCCCATGAAGAGCGGGTCAAAGATTGGGTGACAGAGATTCATCAGTGGTTTGAGCAGCATCCCCAGCCGATTGAACTACTGCAGCTTCAACAGCAGTTGAACTGGCCTCTGATTCAGCTATGGATGAGTCTTTTGCTCGGTGGGTTTGGACTCGAGACTATTGACGCTGACTTTTACAGTTCCCACATTCGAGTATTTCGGGCTTAAAGGCCTCTGCAAGGGGCTACAGGTTGAGAATTTCTAGGTCGTAGCCTTGATCGAATCACAGCTGACCGTTGCCAGTTTCTAGCTTCTGGGTGATGGTTCCACCGTAAGGCTGGCCGGTGAGAACGAGGCAGCGGCATGCAAAGCTGAGGCCATGCTAGAAGTTGTCTTTTAGCGGGTTCTTTGTACAGCCTTAACCATGTGTTTCCCATGCCCTTTTGTGCCGAATTCCCTAGCGACTGGCGATGTTGCAATGTTTAAGGGTCGGCTTTGCATTGTTGGCGAGAATAGCTTGGACAGCCTACGGTAGTGCCTATCCTTGAATTTAATCTGCTAGCAGTTTTTCGAGCTGCTGTAGCAGCTTCTCAAGTTTCTGGGACCTCTTAGAGTCCTCCCAGGCATCTGTTTTGTCAGCTTGCCTTAATAATGACTTGAACCGCTTTTTGAGATCGGCGCTGTTAGCCTGCGGCGCTGTCTCATGGGGCTGAGACGTTTGTTTGATAGCTGCTTTGACTTCCGTAAGCGAGAGCGATCGCTGTACTGCTTGATTGAGTAACTCTGCCCGTCTTTGAGGGTTTTTAACCTTGGCTATCTCAATTGCCTTGGTGTAGTCAATTTGTGACGATCTGATGGCATCCAGAATTTCTGGTGGCTTCTTCAGTAGTGGTAGTCTCGTTGCGACAAATGATTTCCACGTCAACTGACCTCGCGCAATAAAGAACTCTTCTATGGCCTGCGCCTCTGGATTACCCAAAACGTTTTGGGTAGTTTTTCCTTTGGCCTCATTGTCCATTCTGTAGAGCAAGGAGATCAGCTCATCCTGGTCTATTACCAGCTTTTTGCAAAGTATGCTGAGGATGTTGTCTACCTCTTCAAGCCTGGAGAAGTCTCGTCGCCGATCATTCTCGTCGAATGCGGCGGCGTAGGCTTCCTCGTCGCTCCAGTCGAAAACCTTGACGGGGGCTTCGGTAATCCCAGCCAGCTCACAAGCGGTCAATCGGCGTAATCCGGCAACCAGTTCGTATTCCCCTGGCTGATCCAGTACGGGGCGAACCCAAAGAGCCGTCCGAACTCCATTGGGCTTTAGATCGGTTTCTCCCCATTCCTTGAGTTCATCCTGGTCGTAGTAGTAGCGAAGGGGCTTGCCGTTTGCAGTAAACGAAAATGTTTTATGGATTCTGGCGGTGGGGACGATGATCTCTGACCCGAACGCTGCTGCTCGCTCTGTTTCCTCGGATGAGAGATTTGATTCACCCGCTCCAAATACAAAGCTTTCTAGATTTGACGGTGGTTGCTCTTGATATGCCTGCTTCAAAGTTCTTCTAGCCATTGAAAATCTTCAGTGCCTCAGTGAACAATGCATCGTAAAGCTGAGCCGCATCTTTGGCTGGCCTGCCGGCCATGCCGTAAACGGTGGTTGCCTGGCCTGGCGCATCTTTGAAGACCTGGCGATCGTAGATGATGGTCTCCATGAGGGGGATGGCAGGGTCATCTCCCAGTGCCTCCCTCGCCTCTCTGAGTAGTACCGTTCCGTTCTTGACCTGGGTCAGAAAGATAGCCGCTTTGGGGAGGTCTCCCCGCAGTTCTCGAACCTGACGAATTAATCTGAGAACGTCCCCTGAGCTTCTAAGTTCAACGATTGACTCTCGGCAGGGGATTAGCGCCAGGTGACATCGAGCCAAAATAGCTTTGGTGATTTCGTTGGATTTGGCCGGACCATCAACCACCACCAGGTCATACTCTTCCGCAAGTTTTTGGAGCTTGTCGAAGAGGTCTTCCGGGTTCATGATGGCCTGGGAAGACAACTTTAAATCGGGATATGACTCATTGAGTTCGGCCACCCACTGGAAACTGCTTTGCTGGGCATCAGCATCTACCAGGACGACCTTTTTCCCTTGGCGGGCAAAGCAATCTGCTGCATGGACGGCCCCAGTTGACTTGCCAACACCCCCTTTCTGGTTGACGAAGGCAATAATCCCTGGAAAATTTTCCATAGAGTTTTCACCAAGAATTTTTCCAATACTATTTCAATATTGGTTCATCAGATCGCTCCTACGTCAAATTACCCAAAACGTTTTGGGTAATGCTTGTCGGATTCATGCCTAAAGGGGCGAAAGCAACGTCCATGCCTGAATACTGTTCGTCTTTTGCCTGGAGCTGGGACAGGAAGATAAGACCCATTAAGCGAGGCCCGCAAGCAATTTAGTTGGGCGTGGTCGAAACTACCTGGGGGAGTGACGAAAGAATTCGGAGCAGGCCAGCGGAGACGATGGTTGGGGGCGAAGCGTCTGCTTGTCTCAGCTAATCCTAAGATTGCCCAGCCAACCAAGCCGATCGCTATCTCAATTCGGCGATGTTCAGGAAATCAGGATAAATAGCGCACTGGCCTTCGTCGAGGGGTGAGCCAGCCGCGTTGATGCGAAGGCTGCAGCATTGGGTTTCAGCAATGACAGCGACGTTGTGTATTGAGCAGATCAAAGTGCGACGGGTGAACACTCGATGTTGCTCAATGACAGGACAAGATTCCGTAGATGCAGGAAGCAGTTGCGCTGCAGCAGCGACGTTGTCACAGCGCGATCGCTTGTGTTGCGCTGCTGCAGCGAAGTGTTGAGCCGCTGCATCAAAGTGTTGAGCTATGACATCAACGTGTTGAGCCGCTGCATCAGAGTGTTGAGCCATCGCAATCCGGGATGCTGATCACGCCAGAGCAGGGGGAGGTGTTTAGCTTGTTAAGGCGCGATCGCATCTCGACAACTAGCCGTAATCAGCTGCAAGACTAGCCGACTATTGCTCAAATTGCTCCTGAAGAAACTGCATTATCCGGTTAAAAGCTTCACGGGTCGGATGCCCTGACTCTCTCAGGCCAAGCGTTAGGACGGCATGGGCCATGGGCGAGATCTGGAACGGGTTATCCAAACCGGAATTAATCTCGATGGTTTCCAATGACTCTCCCCGCTTCCAGCAGATCACGGCATCGTTGCGGACAATATCTGGAGTACCGCCAAACTCTTGGCGTAGCCTATCCAAACGTTCTTTTGGGCTGGTCTTATCCTCGGTGAATCGGAGGGCCAAGAGGGGGACTCCAGCTGAGGCTCTAACCTTCGCCGCTGCCAAATCCTCATCAGAAATGCCCAACGCCGCTTTATGAGCTTTAGTAATCCCAATCGGCAGAGAAGGTTGACTGGCCACTGGCGCAATCACGGATTCATCGGCCATCAATGACAAAACAAAGCCCCCTGTTAGACACATCCCGATCACGCCCACCCCTCGACCTCCAGAGTCAGCATGGGCTTTGCGACAGAGGGCTCTGAGCCAGTAAGTGATTGGGCTAGTCCGACGCTTGGCAAAACAGTAGAACTCCTGACTGATGCAGAGTTGAGCCACAAAACCAATGGTTTTGGCAACCGATAGGGAAGCATCCGGTTCACCAAACAGTAAGGGGACATAGACGGTAAATCCGGCAGCCGCTATCTGACGAGCCAGGTCAGTGCATTCAGGAATCAGCCCTGGCAACTCATGCATCAGTACCACAGCAGGTCCACAGCCTTTATAGAAGACTCTCCGGGCAGGGAATCCGTCACAGGCAAAATCGAATGATCGAAAGTCTTTCATAAAAGGTTTACTGCTTAGGATTTAGGCAGCCATAGCTACCACAGTAAGACAACCCAGAAGCTTCATGCAGCACAAAAACTATCCCCAGAGGACAAACCCAATACAGATAGCGGAAAGCAAGGGTACGGCGGAGTACAGCTCGTCTTCCACTAAGTAGAACAATCTCAATATCAAGAAAATGAACCATTATTGAAGCGCATAATCAGAAAAAATCTAAACCCTGAGATTATGACATTAACCCAGGGCAGCGCTATGATTCCGCAGACTGCTCTATAGCGGTTAGAGACATCGCCTAAGGATGGAACCAAAAAAATGAGCCACCCTCCCAGCACAGCAAAAACGCAAACGATGGGAAAGGTGGCAATGCTGAGAGCTAGGGCAACCGTCGCTGGTTCAGAACTCGCACCAGGACTATCAAACATCAGCTGCATTGCTTGAGCAGGCTTACCTAGCATCCCACGTGAGATCGCACCCCCAACCCGCAACGGCTGTACCCTTTGGCGCTAGCACTCACTAAACTACCTCGCGGCAATAGACACAAGCAGCGCAGATGCTTACGATCTGCAGTAGCGACTATAAAATTTACGCCCAATGCCCCCAACCCTGAATGAACCCCGTTCCCTTGAAATGTTTGAACAAATCAAAAGCAAAGCAGGTGCTCCCTTTGACAACACCCATCGAGCCGTGCTGACAATGACTGGAGCGACCTACGTCCAAGGGTTTGTGGTTTTGAATAACGGCCAGGATGAGCCTATCGAACATGCTTGGATTGAACAAGGTGACGATATTATCGACCCGACGCTACCGCATATCAATAAGGCCCAGCAAGAAATCTACTATTTTCCCGCCCAAAGCCTCAGCATCAAAGCATTAAAAGCCTCTATTGAAGAGGCCCGGGAAGATTACCCAGACGATCCTCCGCTGCCAATTTACGGTGTTCCGCCCTACGAGTATTACGGTGACGTGATGCTAGGGGGAAAAGACTACGTGAATGCTTATCAAGCAGCTGAATTAAAGAGCAGAGAACTCAAGGCAGCTAGAGCAGAACGCAAGCAAAAAATCTGACGCTTGAAGACGATAGCCGGTCACAGGTGTTCCCAGACAAAATAGCCCCAGCTTCGATCGCAACTCAAACGCTGGCTTTGCTTCTCTGCCCCACTCTTGCTGAGTGTAGAGGTCATAGCCCTGATTCGTAGGAATCAGCTGCACGGGGGTTTCCTTGGTTCGGGACACTAAAACATGGGTGGGTTGAAACATCGTTCTAACTCTCGTAAATGTGAATTCGTTATGACTTCAAATGTACGGATCTCAGTCAGCAGTATCGAGAGGGGCAACCGGCATTTCTCTGGCGTATGGTCCGTACAAGACAGTCCTGTAAACGCTACCTCTGCTGAGTAGAGAGATAATGGTCATAGTTTGGACATCTCTATGGGCTTTCCTGTCCCCGGCGATGCCTTTGAGCAAAGCCTCGATCTCAATCAGTACTTAATCCAGAACCCCGCTTCCACCTTCTTCATGGGGGTCGATGGCGAGGTAGAAACCAGTGAGGACGTACAGCTTGGAGATCTGCTGGTGGTGGATCGCTCTCGCCTCGCAAAGGATGGGGCTCTAGTGGTGGCCGCGATCGCTGGCATCTTCCACGTCGTCAGAGTCAATACCCGTCAGGGGCGTCTGCTGCCCGCCGACTGGGATCTTCAGACAGATACCCAATTCGAGATCTGGGGCATCGTCACGTCCATCATTCGCAGGCTTTAGCCATGTTTGGCCTGGTCGACTGCAACTCTTTCTTCGCCTCCTGTGAAAAAGTTTTCCGTCCTGACCTGGAGGGAAAGCCGGTGGTGGTGCTCTCCAACAACGATGGCTGTATCGTGGCCAGATCCGCTGAAGCTAAAGCCCTGGTGCCGATGCAGGCGACGTTATTTTCGATCAAAGACCGGGTTCAGCGGGGAGAAATTCATGCCTTTTCCTCGAACCCCATCCTCTATCGGGATATGTCTCGCCGAGTGATTCAAACCCTTGAGCATTTCAGTCCCGAAGTCGAGCAGTATTCCATCGACGAAGCCTTCCTGGGCCTGCACGGGTTTACCCATGAAAATCTGAGCGAGTACGGCCAGCAGATTCGCGCCACCGTCAAGCAGTGGACGGGCATCCCGGTATCGGTCGGCATCGCTAAAACCAAAACCCTGGCCAAGCTAGCGGCCCATGTCGTCAAACAGGATCCCCAGCTAGAGGGCGTTTTGGACTTTGAAACCGTCCATGACCTGGATGCCGTGCTGGCCTCTATCGACGTGGGCGAAGTCTGGGGCATTGGCCGTAACCTCAAAGCCAAGCTTAACGCCATCGGGATCAAGAACGTCCTCCAACTCCAGCAGGCCGACGAAGCCTGGATCAAAAAGCAGTTTGGAGTGCTCGGGCTCAGGACGGTCTTAGAACTACGGGGAACGCCCTGCTTCCAAATGGAGCCGGTGGCCGCCCCCAAGACCATGCGGATCGTGTCTCGTTCCTTTGGTCATCTGGTCACAGAGCTAGCGGACATCAAAGAAGCCGTGGCCACCTACACCAGCCGCTGTGCCGAAAAGCTGAGGATGGATGGGCTAGTGGCCGGACAGTTCGCTGTCTCCATGCGGACTAGCTACTATCGCCAGGACAACCAGTATGCCGCTGCCCGCTCCATGCACCTCGACCCGCCCACGAACGACACGGCAGCCCTAATTGCGATCGCCCTCAATCTAGCCGAAGCAGCCTACCAGCCTGGATACGAATATCTCAAAGCCAAAGTCATGGCGACAGAGCTAGTCCCGGCTGATGAGGTACAGGGGGAGCTATTTGCCGCCCCGGTGGATACTGAGAAACGAGGTCGTCTGATGCAGGCAATGGATCATCTCAACAGTACGCTCAGCCCCGATGCCGTCAAGTTTGGGGCGGTGGGCTTGAATCCTTCCTGGAAGATGCGCTCTGACTACTTCTCCCAGCGCTACACGACCCACTGGGGGGAGATTCCGACTGTGAAGGTTTGGCAGGACAGTCCTATGAGACAGCAGCGGGACACCGCTCAGTCCAAACTGTAGAGATTAGCTACTAAAATTCTTGCCCGGGATCTCCACTTCCAACGCACCCGCTACATCGCCATCCGTACCCGGTTCTTGGATGACCTACTGCTGGCCATGCTGCCCCGGTTTTTTGAACCTCAAGTCGTCATCCTCGGCTAATGCCTATGAAGGTGCGATCGCCGCCGTCGCCAAAACCATCGAGATGCCGATTCGCTACGCTGGTCCCGGCCACTGGAACATCTTTGAAAAGCCCCAAGCCTACAATCAGGTGGTTAGTCGGACAGTGGCTGTACAGAGGTGATGCTCATAAATTCATCCAATCGTGGCTTCCAGAAGATTCTTCTGGGTTGAACTTTCCGCATCATAGCTAGCCCCAATAGATAGAGAAAAAAGCCGTGAGAGCATTCTCCAAAAGGACCATAGCTGAAGAATAATTGCTGTATCAATGACAGGGTATATCCCTTCAATAAAATGCCAGTACACAGTAAAACAGCATAGTCGGGCCCATCGAAGCATGGTCGCTGAAACTACAGTCATTTAGCAAGGACACGCACTAAGGTATGTTGAGTGCATCTAGGATGAGGAATAATGCTCAAAAGTTTTAGTCTATCTCTGGCCGCATTGGGACTGCTCCTAACAAACCATGCAGCCTATGCCCAAACAGCTCCTGTCCCCTTAGAGCAGTTGCAGCTTCAGACATTATCACTCACCAACGTAGACACAGTCCTCGAGTTGTCCAACCTGTTTGAGCCGTTTGACACCTCCATTGGATCCCTACTAAGTGTCGATGCCACCATAGATGTGTCATTCTCAGAGGAAATCTCCTGCCCGGTTGGTAGCCTTTGTCTAGGAGGTATAGTTTTTGGCGCCTCCGGGCGAGGGGCATTGAGTCCGATACAAGCATTCTTCTTCACTTCATCCCCTCCGATCCCCGGAGGGAGTAGCTCAATCATTAGTTCCTCGTCTATTGGGCAATTATCGGGATCCGAGGGCTTGGATCTCTCGACTCTCGAAGGTAGCTTTAGCCTCACCCCTCCTGCTTTTGAAAATACCTTTCCTGAAGGAGGCAATGCATTAAATATTTTTGGCTCTGGTATTTGTGAGCCTTTAACAGCTGCAGTAAATCAAGATATCTGTGATCCAGATGACGAGTATCCACTCGACATGTTTAATTTAGGTTTAACGCTCACCTATCGTTATGAGACAGTACAACAGCCTGTAGCTACACCAGAACCATCAATTCTTCTGGGGTTCGTTGCGGGGGCTGGTTTGATCGTCGCAGCAGCCGGAAAGAAACTTTAAGTAATTGGCTTTCTCTTACTGCTGCTCAACATAGGGAGCCTGTCACCTTTGTGTCCCAATCATGCCATTAAGGTAACCGCAGCGATGAGCTAAGACTTGTGGAACGTTGTCTTCATTCCACTGAGCCCCCGAGATTTTGACGCGGCGACTAATCTGCTTGATGCATGATTCGACTGCGGCCGAGCCAATCGAGCAGATCTGCTCCCGCCTGGCAGAGGGCACCTGATCCGGGGGGAAGGGTTTGCAGTGACCTCAACTTGGCTCAGGGGACGCTGCGAAAGGCCCAGGAGCAGCGCCAGTACCAGGATATGAATATTCCCTGGCGGTGGCCCAGCGAGCCGAGGAAGAGAACCAGCAGCGGCTTTCCTATGGGGAACAGCTCCAGCAGGCGGAGCAGCGCAGTCGTGACAGAGAATTTCAGATCGCCCAGCTGGAGGCGAATGTACAGAATCTCGACACCCAGCTTTCAGAACTCTCTACGGTAACGAGTCCCTATGCAGGCACCATCAGACGAATCAAATGGCTGGGGCAGAGCGACAACCGGCTCCAGGTGGAAATCACGCTGGCGGTGGGTGGCCCCAGTGATGATAGTGCTTCTGAGTTGTTCTCCAGTCCTGGGACAGGAGGGAGTAGGGAATAGGGATGAGGGAATAGGGGAAGAGGAGGTCTACGAGTGATGCAGCGCTACTTGAGATATGACACCCAGATGGTGAACGGTCAGCCTCAGCAGCGGGGGTTCTTCGACCATCTGGCCTCGGCCTTCAGCAACCCTCTGAATGCTATCAATGAGGTGCTGTCCCTGGTGGGGATTCCCCTGGTGCGCGGGATTACCCAGACTAATGCGCGGGCGCAGCAGAACAGTATTGCGATCGCTGACCTCCAGGTAAAGGTGGCAGAGATTGAGCAGGGCAGCCGGGAGATAGCCGAGGCCATTCGCCAGGATGTGATGCTCCAGGTGCTCGACTTTGACCAGATACGGCGAGAGTTTCAGATTTCCCAGGAGATTGCCAGGAGAGCCACGACCCAGCACCGGCTGCTGGAGATTGACTATCGCTTTAGCACCCGGATTGATACGATTGCGTACCTCGACAACCTCTCAGCGCTGGATAGGCAGAAGGCATCGACCTATCGGGAGTGGGCCAGGCTGCGGGGGCAGATGGCGCGGATCAAGATTACGGTGCTGGGAGCGGTGGAGTAAATATGTAAGGGCTATTCATGCTCAGTTTTCTTTGTAATTGTTTCGGCAAAACTAAAGCCTGCATCAATTCGTTCCATTTCCTTGATGACTCTATCTTTAAGTTCCCCAAGTTCCTCTTCAGAAAAAACAGCAGACCTCATTAGGTTCTCTGTAAAAACTTGGCGTTTTTTATAGTGGCTATAGATTCCAAAGGTCAGTGCAGCGAGTCCGGTGATCGTTGTTTGAACAACTACAGAATTTAGAAATTCTCTTTCAACACCAAGATCTTGAGTCACGATGGCAATTGAGGGCCAAACAAGCACCATGATGCCTGAAAACAGGGCTATCCAGAAAAATATCTTGTTAATAATTGAATAGCTTCGAGCTTTTATGTATAGGTCATAAATTAGAAGATATCTTTTTAAGGAGTTGACTCCACTGGGCGTTGTATCAGGTGTGACTTGACTTCTTGCAAAGTCAACGAAAAGCTTGGCGCTAGTTTTATTTGGCTTGAATATTTTGTTTATATTTTCCATCGTAGACATATATTTCCTAATTCAATGCCTAAAGAGATTGGATGCTCTCAAGGATATCTGAAGAAGAAAGACATTCACAATAAAACCCCCTGGCGGTCGAAACCAGGGGGCAAGTGTCATGTCGTGTGGTCTGAGAAGGAACGCTCTGAGGATGAAGCTTTAGCGGGTATAGCGGCGGCCCAGGAAGGTCAGTTCTTCAGCGGGCTGGCTGCGGTTAGCGACATGGTGCTGTTTGACCACCGAGCGACGACCCAGGAAGGAAACGGCTTGCTGAGTCTCGATGGTGTCAACTTC
>PYEQ01000884.1 GCA_003017785.1 filamentous cyanobacterium CCP5
CCAGTTGATGGTGGTGGATGGAGGCATGGGGGGCGATCGCTCCTGCTGTCGTTCCCTTCACCATAGAAGCAGGCCCCCACTTCTGCCGATTTCTTCAGCTTTTTTGCGCCTCAAGACAGGGGCGCGATCGCACCCAGCCATGACGAGCGCTGCGCATTTTCCCTGCGGCCAATGACCAATTCGTATATCCTTGAAAGCGTTTGGGCCAAGCAACGCCTAAAAAGCTTCACCACCAGGTCAATGTCAGAGCTATACACTCAAATCTTTCGTCTATCGGGCGAGCATCCCTCCCTCTTTTGGCTGGGGTTGTTGGGGCTGATTGCCGCCCTGGCCTACTTCTCGGGCAACGTGCTCTCGCGGCTGGTGAACTGGCTGCTGCGCCGATTGGTCGCTGGCCGGGCCGACAAGTTTTACCGTCTGGTGGTTCAGCCTCAGGAGTCGCTATTGCAGGGGGTGCTGGTGTTGGCCCTGCTCGACCTGGTGGCCTACCTGATTTTGAAGCGAGATCTACAGGTGCGGTGGTATCCCTACCTGGAGATTCCGCTCACCCTGGGGTTTACGGTGGTTTTAGGCTGGTTTTTGGCCGGTAGCTTTAGGGCTTATTTCAACACCTACCTGCTCGACGCCGCCCTGCAGGAGGGTCGCAAGAGTAACAGCGAAATTTTGGTGCTGGCCCGGTTCTTTGCCAACGCCGGCATTGTGCTGATTTTGGTGGTGGCCTTTGCCGAGACCCACAGCCTGAACATCTTTGGGCTGATCGCCAGCCTGGGGGTAGGCGGCATTGCCGTGGCCTTTGCCGCCCAAAAGGTGCTGGAGCAGCTGCTGGGCGGGCTGGTGATCTACGTCGACCATCCCTTTGGCGTGGATGACTACATTGGCCTGCCCGACGGCACCTTTGGCCGGGTCGAGGCGATCGGGCTGCGATCGACCAAAATTCGGGTGTCGGGCAAGGGGTCGCTGGCGATCGTGCCCAACAACGTAATTATTCAGTCCACCGTCGAAAACTTCTCCGGTGCCAAGAAGGTGATGGCGATTACCTACCTCAACCTGTACCGGGCCGTCAGCACCGAAGAGCAGGCCCTGATTCGCCAGGTGATTCTAGACAGTACCCAGGAGCTGTCGGGCATTGACCCCCGCAGCACCGACATCGCCTTTCGCGATCTGGATGGCGGGCGGCTGGCCCAGGCCCAGATTACCTTCTTTATTCTGGGGTCGGGCGACAGCTCGATGGAAATTCGTCGCCAGCTGCTGAATGTCGCGAGCCAGCAGCTCACCCAGCGGCTCAAGCAGTACGGCATCGCCTTTGACATTGAAGAACCAACGGTCTATGTCGATGCCCCCATTACCGTATAAGGTGCTGGGGACCGCTGTGCCACCACAATTTGCTCTGTTGACAACTCGCCTTTGACCCTTGTTTGTAACCCTGCGCGACCTGCTCACGACCGTCGATATTCAACTTTTGGCGCTGCCGCCGCTGGCGGTGTTTTTAGTCGCCCTGCTGCTGGCCCTACTCGTCGGTCGCTATACCCCAGGGCTGTTGGGACTCATCATTCAGCGAGTCTCGCCCCAGCAGGGGACCACCGTCTTCAACAATCTGATCTTGCCCATCAAAGGGACGGTTAAGCTGGCGGGCACTCTGCTGCTGGTGTCGCTGTCGATGGTGTGGCTCCAGGCGGCTTCGGCAGGGCTGTACGGCTTTTTTCGCCCTCTGGTTGATTTAGCGACAATTGCCAGCGTGGCCTGGCTGGCTTCGCGCCTGTTTCGCCAGTTTGTCAGAAGCTACGGCATCGCTATGCTGCGCCGCCTGGGCCGCGAGGTCGATGAGCTGCTGCTGGTCTTCGAAACCGTGGCCAACGTCATCATCGGCTTCATTGCCGTGCTGGCCTTTGCCCAGAGCCAGCAGTTTAATCTGGTCGGCTTGATCGCCAGCCTGGGCATTAGCGGCATTGCCCTGGGTCTGGCCGCCCAGAAAATTTTGGAGCAGCTGCTCAGTACCCTGGTGCTGTACCTCGATCGCCCCTTTGTGCCGGGCGAGTACATTCGCCAGGGCGATCGCCAGCTGTGCCGGGT
>PYEQ01000885.1 GCA_003017785.1 filamentous cyanobacterium CCP5
CCCTTAGTTGGTCCGCTTAGTGCCGTCGATCCCTTGAGTAAGAACCAGGCATCAACATCTGAAACGGGGGGCGATCGCCCTGGCTTTGAAGAATAAGGGGCTGTATTCTGACGAATGACTGAGTCACAGACCTGAATATTGGTCCACTCTTAGAGGAGGTGAGATGTGTTTGCGATCGCCCTAAAGGCTGACCGGTATCCGACCTATGTGCTAAGAGATTCCGAGCTGCCATCGCGAGCGGAAGTGGTGCCCGAACGGGGCGGGTTGATTACTCGCTGGCAGATCAACGACCAGGATATTCTTTACTTCGATGCCGAACGGTTTGCGAACCCAGAGCTGTCGGTGCGGGGCGGCGTACCGATTCTATTCCCCATCTGCGGCAACCTGCCCGACAATACCTACAGCTTCAACGGCCAAACCTACACCCTCAAGCAGCATGGTTTTGCCCGAGATCTGCCCTGGCAGACCCTCGGACAGGATGTCACCGATGCTGCCGAACTGACTCTGGCCTTGGACAGCAGCGAAGCCACCCGCCCTGGCTATCCCTTTGAGTTTCGGCTGCGGTTCACCTATCGCCTGTTTGGCCACACCCTGGAAATTCACCAGCAAATCACCAATCTTTCTGACCAGCCGATGCCCTTTTCCACGGGGCTGCATCCTTACTTTGAGGTGAAAGATAAGGCTCAGCTCAGCTTTGATTTACCCGCCAGTCAGTACCTGGATCAAAACACTGGGGAGGTCAGTGCCTACGACGGTGGCTTTGACTTTAGCCGGGACGAAATCGACGTGGCGTTTAAGTTCCTGAGTGGCACCCGCGCTACCGTCACCGACGGCGACCTGAAGCGACGCCTGACTGTTAGCTGGAGTCAGGCCTACTCGACCCTGGTGTTTTGGGCTATCAAGGGCAAGGACTACTACTGCCTGGAGCCCTGGAGCGCCCCCCGCAATGCCCTCAACACTGGAGAACAGCTGCTGGCAGTCGAGCCTCAGCAGACCTTTGAAGCCACAGTCAAGTTTGAGGCGGAATTTCTCTAGCGCAGAGTCGATCGCAGTCGGTGACTGACCATGTCGACAGCGAAGGTCAGCACCACAAAGGCGGCCAGGGTGAGGGTGACGCCGCCGTAGTCAAAGCTGCTGATTTGCTCGGTCAGGAGGCGACCGAGCCCCCCTGCTCCCACCAGGCCGACGATCACCGTTTCCCGGGTACAGACCTCCCAGCGATAGAGGATATAGGCCAGAAACCGACTCAGATTCTGGGGCAATATCCCGTAGGCGATCATCTGTGGTCCAGAGGCCCCCAGCGATCGCAGGGCCCGCACCGGACGCTCATCCAGGTTTTCGTTCACCTCCGCCATCAGCCGCCCGAGAATGCCAAAGTTGTGGATGGCCAAGGCCAGCGCCCCGGGCAAAATCCCTGGAAACAGGACGAACAGACACACCAGCGCCCAGATGGGGGCCGGTATCGCCCGACTGAATAGCAGCAGCAGTCGGCTCAGCAGCCAGAGGCCTCTCAGAAACGGCCCCCGACCCTGGGGCTGTAGCAGTCCCCCCGGCAGGCAAATATTCTGAGCCGCCAGAAACGAAAACCCAATGCCTGCGATCCCAGCCAGCACCATCGCCACGATCGCCATCGCCACCGTCACCAGGGATAGATTTAGCAGGGCGATCGCCGCTGCCAACGTGAAGCCGCTAGGCACCGCCGCCTGGATTACCTCCGCCAGCAGTCGCTGGGCGCGCTCCGCCCAGATCTGACTCCAGGTAATTCCCAGGCTCCAAAAGCAGAGGGGAATGACAACAGCTATCGCCAACAGCGCTATTCTCAGCAGCCAGGGGGAGGGCTGGGCCAAGGAGACCGTAGAAGCCTGGGGCGATCGCCGGGCATTCAGGTCGAGCCGACTCATCAGCCCCAGCCGTCGCCGCAGCCAGGCGCTCCCCGCATCCACCCCGCCATTGAGCACCACCAGGGCATAGAATCCCGTCCACAGCTGCTCATAGCGCAAGGACTGGAGGCTGAGCAGAATTTCATAGCCCAGTCCCCCCGCACCGATCACCCCCAGCACCGCCGC
>PYEQ01000886.1 GCA_003017785.1 filamentous cyanobacterium CCP5
GGGCACCGCTATTTCCTTTGCCAAGTTTATTTTTCTGCCGTGCGCCCTCACCCTAAGCCCCTCTCCCAAAGGGCAAGGGACTTGGAGGAACTGGCTCCCCTTCCCCCGAGGGGAGCAGGGGTTGGGGGATGAGGGCAAAGTTGTGCATACATCAAATTCAACTGCCTTAAAACCGGGCTTTTGGACCGCTATGGGGATCCTGCTGGGGGGGCTAGTGCTGGCCAACGGCGTCTACTACGAAGCCTATACCCTCACCAGCACGATCAAACCCCTGGTGACTATCGGCCTCGGCTGGCTGCTGTACTGGCTGATTTTCCAGAAACTCGCCATTAAGCTGCCCCGCGCCGCCGAAGCCTTCGACCACCTGATCGGGGTGATGAGCCTGATGGCATTGCTGTTATTTGGAGCGGTACTGGCATGATTGGCTATCTAGATCTCTTACTGCGGCTGACTATCTGGTTCTTGCTAACCGCTGACTTCAGCCTGCCGAACATTCTAATTGGGGTGGCGATCGCCCTGATTCTGCCCCGCAATCGCACCCTCACCGCCGTTCTTAAGGACTGGCTAAAGGCGCTATGGCAGGTACTGGTGGCGATTCCCGTCGCCTTTGGCGAAGCCGTCGAAATCATGGTGCGGCCCCACACCGAGGAAAGCTGGGTGTGCGAGCGGGTGAAGCCCAACCGGACGCCAGGGCTGATTTTCTTAGACATCTTCTTGATTACCTTCACCCCCAAGACCATCGTGTTGAAATACGACGAAAACGGCTGGTACGAGGTCCATCGGATTCTGCCCAAGTCACCCAAGCCGAGGAGGATCAACCATGAATAGCGTCTTACTGCCAATGGTGGCAGTTCTGCTAATCCCCATCTACGAAGCCTGGCAGGACGAGGATATCTGGCAGAAAATGCTGGCCTTTGCCAGCATCGCCACCAAAACTTCAATCATGATTCTGGTGGTGTCGGTGCTGCGGAATGACTGGATGATCGGCGTTGTCGGGGTACTCATTCTCAGCGTAGGGAATGCGGCCCTGATGCTGCTGGCCCACCTGATCCGGAGGCTCAACGAACAATGATCAACGCTCTCACTAACAGTCTTAGTTATGGACTGATTGGCATCGGCATCGTCCTCTGGTTTTGGGGCACCTGGCCGCTGCTAGGGCATCGATCGGTGCTGTTCAAGCTCCACAGCCTGTCAGTAGCCGACACCCTGGGATCCATGGCGATCACCCTGGGGCTGCTGCTGCGGATTCCACGAGAATGGCCGCTGCTGGTGCTGGCCCTAATTTCCCTGGCCATCTGGAACACGGTGCTGGGGTATGTGCTGGCCTACTGTTCAAGTCAGGGAGAAGACAATGCCTGAGGTTCTAGCCACCGAAGATCTGTACATTTTGGCGATCGCCGCCCTGCTGCCCCTCACTGCAGCCATGACGGTCACCCAGCGCAATCCTTACCACGCCCTGGTGATTCGCGGCATTTTGGGGGCCGTCGCCGCCCTGGTATACGCCCTGTTTGGAGCCGCCGACGTGGCTCTCACCGAAGCCCTGGTGGGCACCATGCTTTCCATTACCCTCTACGCGATCGCGGTGCGATCCTCCATGAGTATGCGGCTGGGCGTCCTGGAATCGGTACGGAGCCAAGAGGACTACGAAGCAGTAAAAATCAGCCTGCGCGATCGCCTCCGCCAGCAACACATGCGCCTAGAAGAAGTGCCCTACTCCAGCCCAACTGCCCTCTACCTGGCGATCGAAGCCAAAGACGTCCACGCTATCTGCAATCTTGAGGGCGATCGCTACCACGTCCAAACCCGCATCCCCCGACTGTTTAAGCTGCTGCAGACTGCCGTTCCCGACCATGCTGCGCTGGTGCTTTGCCGTAGTGAGATGAATCAGTCTTTAACGCCGCGGGGACAGGGTGACGCCGGAACGCGGGGACTTGGGTGAGGGCAAGCAAAAATTCAAACCTCACAACTTTCTTCCCATCTCCCCCACTCTCCCCCTGTCTCTTATACACATCT
>PYEQ01000084.1 GCA_003017785.1 filamentous cyanobacterium CCP5
ACCCCGGCTGCCCCCCTCATCGAAGCTCATAGCTGGATCCGCGCCGCTGATGGCACAGTGATATTCCTCTCGGATGCCGCTGCCACGCCGGATCCCCTTGGCCCGAACGGCTGTCAGAGCGATTGAGCGCCTGATCGATCGGCGCCAGATTCAGCATTGCCCCCTTAGCTAAGTCTGCTTGCATTTTGTCCTATGGTTAAAAGAAGCCCACCCAAGGAGGCGATCGCCATGACCCCAGCCCCAAATCGGGTCCGCTGGACCACCGCAGATCTAGAGCTATTCCCTGACGATGGCAAGCGTTACGAAATCATTGATGGAGAACTCATTGTGACCCGCGCCCCCCGCTGGAGCCATCAACAAGTTGCAGGGAGAATCTTTGCCGCTTTGGATACCTGGTCCCAGAAGACAGGTATAGGGGGGGCTGCCATGGCACCTGGTGTCATCTTTACGGATGAAGACAACGTTATCCCAGATGTGGTGTGGGCCAGCCATGAGCGACTAGACCAATTGATGGATGAGGCCGAGCATTTAACCGGAGCGCCCGAATTAGTGGTGGAGGTGTTGTCTCCGGGCGAAAAAAATGAACAGCGAGACAAACAGTTAAAGCTGAAACTCTATTCTCAACAGGGCGTGCAGGAATATTGGATCGTTGACAAAAATCTGCGGCAAATTCAGGTCTATCGGCGCGACCAGGCCGTGCTTACCCTGGTGGTCACGCTACAGGCAGGGGATAGCCTCTCCTCTCCGCTGCTGCCGAACTTTTCCTGTGCCCTTAATCAAATCTTTGGTCGCGTTGCCGGGTAAACAGTCTGGATTGGATGAAAAAAATTGGGCATAAATTTTCGCACCGCTGCATAGTTCTCTGAAGTCAGCCGTATATCCCTTTAAGCCAATTACTTACGCAACTGTAAGGACGGCGATGCTTAGTGGATATAGCGTTATGAAAGCCCTAGATACCTTACGCCAGCGCCTACTCTCCAAAGTTCCACTTCGGACCGTGCTGATTGTGCCCTTTGTGCTCCAAATTTTGGGTGCAGTCGGGCTCGTTGGCTATCTGTCCTTTCGCAACGGTCAGCAAGCCGTCAATGAACTAGCGGGTCAACTCCGCAGCGAAATGAGTGCACGCATTGAAGGAGAGCTACAGGGCTACTTGGATAGTCCCCATGAATTCAATCGCTTGAACGGAGCCACTTTTGCCCAGGGGCAGCTTGACACCGCCAATGGCAGTAACGCTGCCCAGTTTCTCCGTCAGTTAAAGGTGTCTGATTTGGCTTATGCGGCCTACTGTGGGGACAATCAGGGAAGGCTTTTGGGTTCTGTGCGATATGTCACTGAGGAGCAATCGACTTTGGCATTGGTCGCGAGCAATGCCAACTCCGATTACAACTTTTCGCTCTATCAAATTGGGGTCAATGGCAATCGCGGCAGTTTGCTAGAGCAATTTACGCCCTATGATGCCCGGCAACGCCCCTGGTATCAGGCGGCAGTCAAGACCGAGAGACCCGTTTGGAGCGACGTTTATCTCGACTTTGCGATCGGGTTGCCTACCATCACCGCTAGTGAGCCCGTATATGGCCCCAGAGGCCAACTGTTAGGCGTCTGTGCGACAGATATTGTGCTGCTCCAGGATATTCGGCAATTCTTAGCTAATCTTTCCATTGGCGATTCAGGCATTGCTTTCGTGATGGATCGCTCTGGGGCGGTGCTCTCCAGTTCTACTGATGAGCCACTGACCCAGGGGGAAGGCGAAGATATGACGCTGCTACAGGCAACCGATAGCAGCGATCGCTTAATTCGCGGCACTGCCAGCTATTTACAACAGCGCTTCGGCAGTTTCGAAGCGATTCAAAATCCTCAGCAGCTCAATTTCAAACTGGCGGGCGATGGTCCCAATTTGACCGGAGGCGAGCGGCAGTTTTTAGAAGTGGTGCCCTTTCAAGATCCGCGTGGGTTGGACTGGCTGATTGTGGTAGCCGTCCCTGAATCAGATTTCATGGGGCAAATCTATGCCAACACTCGCAACACGGTGCTGCTGTGTATCGTGGCGCTGGCGATCGCCACGGGTGTCGGCATTCTCACCGCCCGCTGGGTGATTCAACCCCTGTTAGAACTCAACAATGCCGCTAAAGATATTGCTAAAGGCGAGTTAGACCGTAAGGTTGAAATTCAGCGATCGGACGAAGTCGGAGAACTGGCGAATTCGTTCAACGCGATGGCAGTTCAGCTCCAGGAGTCGTTCCAGAATCTTGAAGCCAAGAATGCTGAACTTGAACACCTCGACAAACTCAAAGATGAGTTTTTGGCGAATACCTCTCATGAACTGCGCACGCCCCTGAATGGCATGATCGGCATTTCCGAATCGATGATTGACGGAGCTACGGGCAAGCTCACGGAAATTCAGGAGCGCAACCTGTGGATGGTGGCCCAGAGTGGTCACCGCCTCTCCAATTTGGTCAACGACATTCTCGACTTCTCGAAGCTGAAGCACAAAAGCATTGACCTGCAGCTCAAGCCCGTCAGTCTGCGGGACCTGGTGGAGGTGGTGTTAACCCTGAGTCAGGCTTTGGTGGGCACCAAGCAACTCACTCTGATCAACGACGTTTCACCCGACTTGCCTGCGGCCCAAGCCGACGAAAATCGCCTGCAGCAGATTCTGTATAACCTGGTGGGCAATGCTGTGAAGTTCACCCGCTCCGGCACCGTCAAAGTGTCTGCCGAAGTGCTTCCCCCGTCAGCGGATCAGGAAAGCGATGTTTTAGCCGTCACCGTTGCTGATACGGGTATTGGCATTCCCGAAGAGAAGTTGGAGCGCATTTTTGAAGCCTTTGAGCAGGCGGAAGGGTCAACCGGGCGGGAGTTTGGGGGCACGGGGTTGGGACTGGCCGTTACCAAACAGTTGGTAGAACTGCACCACGGCAAACTGACCGTCACGTCTACCGTTGGGGCAGGCTCGCAGTTTACCTTTACCCTACCCGTAGCCCAGGGCAAAGGTCCAGCCGGGGTCTATCAGCCCTCGGTAAGCACCACGCGCCTCCAACGGGCCGCCAAATTGGCTGATCCGAGCGTTAGCGGTGGGGCAGCGATCGCCGACTCCGCCCCCGCCCTAAACTCCTCCGGTTCCGTGGTGTTGGTCGTGGACGACGAACCCGTTAACCTTCAGGTCTTAGCCAACCATCTCTCACTACACGACTATTCCATTGTGCAGGCCAACAATGGCGAAGATGCGCTGCGGCTGATTGAGCAGGGGTTGCGACCAGCCATCATCCTGCTGGATGTGATGATGCCGAAAATGACGGGCTATGAAGTGACGCAGCGTTTGCGGGAGCAGTATCCCGCCACGGATTTGCCGATTGTGCTACTGACGGCCAAAACCCAGGTCGCCGATCTGGTCACCGGGCTGGCGGCGGGGGCGAATGATTATCTGACCAAGCCCATCGCTCGCGAAGAATTGCTCGCCCGCATTCGCACCCATCTGAACCTGAGCCAACTGCGAGAAGCCCTGCAAATCGAAGAATCCAAATACCGCAGCATGTTTGAAAATGCGGTGGAAGGGATTTTCCAATCTTCCCCAGACGGCAAGCTTTTGAATGTAAATCCGGCCTACGCTCAGCTGTTTGGCTATGATTCGCCGGAAGCCATGTTGCAGGGAATTCAGGAAGTTGCCGGACAGCTCTATGTCGATCCCCAGCGGCGGACCGAATTTAAGCGCCTGCTGAACGAGCAGGGAGACATTCGCGATTTTGAGTTTGAGGCGTATCAGCGCGATAGTAGCCAAATCTGGGTCTCCGTCTGGGCCAGAGCCGTGAAAGATTCCCAGGGTACGGTGCTGTACTACGAAGGCAACTGCATCGACATTACCGAACGCAAGCATCAGGAAGCGTCTTGGAAGCAGCAGTTGCAAGAGTTGCAGTTCGAGATTGATCACAAGCAGCGAGAGCGCCAGGTCGCTGAAATTGCTTCAACTGACTATTTTCAGCAGTTGATGGCCGAAGCCGACGACCTGAGAAATTTTGAAGATTAGTGGAGTTAACCCATGGCCGAAGTTGTATTAGTCCATTCCTTTCGGGGTGGCACTGGCAAATCCAATCCCACCGCCAATCTAGCCACCGCGATCGCCAGTACTGGCAAACGGGTGGCAGTCGTCGATACCGATATTCAATCTCCAGGGATTCATATTCTGTTTGGGATGGAACAGGTGGACCCGCAAACCACCCTCAACCAATATCTCTGGGGCAACTGTCCGTTGGAAAAGGTCGCCCATGATGTGAGTCCAGATGTGGTGAAGCAGAACGGGGGGCAGGTGTTTTTAGTGCCTTCCAGTAGTGATGCTGGCGACATTACCCGCATATTACAGGAAGGCTATGATGTGCGCCTGCTTAAACGGGGCTTTCGCGACCTGATCAAAGCCCTCAATTTGGACTATATTTTCGTGGATACCCATCCGGGGCTGAACGAAGAAACCCTGCTCTGCATCGCAGTTGCCAACACGCTGGTCGTGATCTTGCGCCCCGACCGTCAAGATTTTCAAGGCACTGCCGTGATGGTGGATCTGGCCCAACAGCTCAAAGTGCCCCGAATTCTGATGGTAGTCAATCGGGTCATGCAAAATTCTAATCCCGAGATTGTGCGGCAAGAATTGCAGGCCAAATATGAAGTTCCCGTTGTCGGCGTGCTGCCCAATTGTGATGAGATGATGCAGCTCGCCAGTAGCGGTCTGTTCTCCCTGCGATATCCCGACCATTCCTTAACTGAGATTTATCAGCGAGTAGCGACTCAGGTGATGGGCACCTAAATATGTCGGATGGAGCTACTGAGAAGGTTATCAGAGTCTAGTCCTGTGAACCCCTCGAAAAAACAGAGCATCCCCATTAATTTCGACTTTCTCACCTGTATTAGGTTATGAAAACATCTTCTAACACATCGGACTCCCATCCACTCTCGTCGAACAGCTGGATAGCGAGAGAATTGCAACCCAGTCGTCTGGCGTCCACCCTAACTGCAGGAGTCATTTGTGGGGTGCTCATGGTGATTTACTCCATTTCCATCGCCACGCTGATTTTTGCGGGATCGCTCGCTCCTTTCCTGTCTATTGGCATTGGCTTAGTGTTTTTAACCGCCATTCTTGCAACGACTCTAATTAGTTTTACTAACTCCTCACCTGGCGTTATTGCCGATCCGCAAGATGCACCCGCCATTATTTTAGCGATGATGGCAGGTGAAATTGCTGCCCAATTTCCCAATGACGTTGCGGCATCCCTCCCCACCATCATCATGGCGATCGCGGTGACTACAGTGGGCGTGGGTGCAGTTTATTTCTTGCTAGGCGCATTCAATCTCGGCAATTTAGTGCGGTTTATGCCTTATCCCGTGATCGGCGGTTTTTTGGGCGGAACAGGGTACTTATTGGCCCAGGGCGCTTTCAACGTCATGACCGATCAGTTTTTTAGCCTCAAGCAGTTACCATCACTCCTTCAACCCGAACTTCTAGTGCGTTGGCTGCCAGGACTGATATTAGCGCTCAGCCTATTAATTTTGCTGCGTCGGTATAACAGTCCTTTTATCATGCCAGGAGTCTTTGCCGGTTTTACGGGGCTGTTCTACGGGGGGTTGTGGCTCACCCAAACCTCCATGAGCCAGGCCCGTACCGCTGGATTGTTGTTAGAAAAATTTCCAGAAGGAGGACTTTGGCGTCCACTGCACTGGTCAATGATTCACCAAGTGAACTGGCCTTTGATTGGTGGACAAGTCGGCAACATGGTCACGATTGCCTTGCTTTCAGTGGTTTCACTTCTACTGATTGTCTCCGGTATTGAATTAGCCTCGAAGCAAGATATTGACCTTAATCAAGAACTCCGCTCTGCTGGCATAGCCAATCTAATAGTAGGACTAGGCGGTGGCACGATTGGGTTTCAGGCGTTGAGTTTTTCGACTCTAGGTTCTGTTCGCATTGGTGCAAAAAGTCGATTGGTTGGTGCTTTAGTCGCCCTCATCTGCCTATTAACATTGGTGATTGGGGATACTCTAATCACGGTTTTCCCAAAGCCTTTGTTGGGCGGAGTCTTGCTGTATCTTGGACTGAGTTTTCTCTTAGAGTGGGCTTACGATGCCTGGTTTAAGCTGCCGAAAACGGACTACGGCATTGTCATCCTCATCCTTTGCGTAATTGCCACTCTGGGGTTTTTGCAAGGGGTAGGAGTGGGATTGGTAGTCGCGATCGCCCTGTTTGTCATCAGCGCCAGCCGCGTCAACGTCACCAAGTACACCCTGTCTGGGGCAACGCACCAGAGCCACACAGCGCGTAGCTTGCCTCAAAACCGCCTGCTTCAAGAAGAAGGCGATCAGATCTTTATCCTCGATTTACAAGGGTTCCTTTTTTTTGGCACGGCAAGTTCCCTGCTTAATCGTATCCAAGCGCGGCTACAAGATGCCAGCCTCCAACCGCTCAAGTATGTGGTGCTAAATTTTCAGGCGGTCAATGGTTTGGATTCTTCAGCCGTCCTGAGCTTCGTCCGGCTCAAGCAACTTTTGCAGCAGCAAGCTATCAAGCTCGTGCTGACCCAGCTCAACCCTGCCATTCGCACTCAGCTCAAACGCGGCGACTGTCTGCTACCCGATGATCCGGTGTGTCAAGTTTTTCCTGATCTTGATCGCGGGTTGGAATGGTGTGAAAACGACCTGCTGGGAGTGATTCCCCTCCGGCGCGCCCGTACCCTCCCCATGCTCATTCAGCTCAATGACCTGTTCCCTGACCGCGATGTCGCGGCGGAATTTATGGACTACCTGGAAGAATGGGACGCTGAACCAGGGGAATATATCTACCAGCACGGCCAACCGGCTGATGCCCTTGATCTGATCGAAGTGGGCGAGGTAACGGTGTATCTGGGTGGACAACAGGAGCAGACCCACCGGATTCAAGCGCTAGGAGCGGGTAACGTAGTCGGAGCCGTGGACTTTTTTCGCCACTCGATCCACCAGACTACTGCCATCGTAGAAGCGCCCAGCACCCTCTACCGGCTCTCTACCGAGAGCTTTCAGCGACTAGAGCAAGAACACCCTGAGGTGGCAACGGCGTTTCAAGCCGCTGTGATTCAGATTTTGGGCGATCGCCTCACCTACGCCTACAAAGAAATTGCCGATTTGCTGCGATCGTGACCTTTCTTCAACACACCTCATGTCAGTGCTGTGAACTCCTTGTGAGACTCCGGCACTGACTTTTTTGGCGATTTTTTTAGAAAACTACTGTATTAGAACTGCATACTCAGTCAACATCAACCGTATATCTCTTTGAGCACACTGCTCACGTTTACCCGTAGCTCAATTATCAGTATGAGCAAGCGATTTTTAAAAATTGCCGCTGGAGTCATGATGATTGCCGTTCTGGCATCCATCCTGTTCACCCCAGCTAAGGCCCAAAGTGGTGACCAGAATGCCGATCTATGGCAGGTCTATGACACCACCTTGAAGTCGGCCAAATATGTCGATCTGACCCATGCCTTTAGCCCGACCATCCCGGTTTGGCCGGGGTTTGGTCAGGCGACCTTTCGCGGCACCACCGCTGGGGCCGACCTCCCCGACTACATCAATGAAGGTGAAACCTATACCTACGCCGATCACGGCTTCATTGCCACGGCCTATGAGCTGCCCACCGATCAATACGGTACGCAGCTTGACCCCCCTGGCCACTGGAATGAATATGGAGCCACCATCAGCGATTTACCCGCAACCTATGCGATTCGTCCGCTCGTCGTGGTTGATGTGCACGAGCAAGTCGCCGCCGATCCGGGGTACCACGCCACGGTAGCTGATATTGAAGCTTGGGAAGCTGAGCATGGTCGCATCCCAGAAGGTTCGGTGGTGATGATTCGCTCAGACTGGCATAAGCGATGGTCAGAGGTCGAACGGTTTAACCAGAAACCCTTTCCGGGGGTATCGCTGCCCGCACTGCAGTTTCTGCACCTAGAGCGCAACATTCTCTTCCACGGGCATGAACCGCTAGATACGGACACCACCCCAACGTTAGAAGGTGAATACTGGCTGCTGCACAATAACTACGCTCAGGCAGAAGGCGTGGCGAATTTAGACCAGGTGCCAGAAACCGGGGCGTTGATAGCGATCGGTTTTGCCAAGCCCGAAGGCGGCACAGGAGGATACGCGCGCTATATCGCCATTTGTCCCCCTGATTGGCCCTATGGAGTCTCGGTCGCCGAAGACCCTGGAGCCCCGTTACCAGTGCAACCCTATCCCCTCAGACGCGACGATCATGGCGTGCTACGACCCACCCCGCCTGAAAGTTAACCGTCAAGGCGGCAGTGCGATCGCACCCTCGCCGACTGGATAGAAGGCAACTACAGCGTCGATGATGGATAGCCCCAACCCTGGCGGACTGGGTTAGGTCGGGTGCCGATACAGCGATGGGGGATTGGCGGCGATCGTCACACCCCCTTCAACACACCTCACGTCAGTGCTGTGACCTCCTCGCGAGACTCCGGCACTGACTTTTTTGGCGATTTTTTTGGAAAACCACTGCATTAGAAATGCATACTCAGTCAACATCAATCGTATATCTCCTTGAGCACATCGCTCATATTGCATCACCACAGGAGAGAAATATGGTCTTCACCGAAGCAAAGTCGATGGAAAAAACACGGGCTCTCATGGATAGCATTGAGCTAGCAGAGAACCACACAGCTCAAATCGAAGATCGTGTCGAATACGTTGACCGCGAACTTGAAGAAGCTCGTCGTGACCTTGCCAAAACCAAAGAAGTTTATGAAAATCTCGATAATCTCAGCACGGCTCTAGAGATTGCTTCATCACTGTTAGCCTCAGTTACAGTGGTTCCATCAATAGGTGTAGCCGCGTCGGCCCTGAAAAAAACAATTGATTTAACCCGTTATCCTGTTGATAAAGCTACCGATGCTGCGCGATTCCTGGAAAGTATCTCAAAGGAAATGCGGGCGAAAATATATCAGGTCGAAGAGAAAGTGGAAAAGGTTGACCAAAAACTGCTGAGCCTTCTCAATACCCAAAATGACTTTCTGACAGTGCTTGGCGATGCCCAAAGCTGCATCGATTCTTTGCCAGCATCGGCATCAATACGGGCTGAATTAGTCGAACAAATCGAGACCGTTTCGGCGACCCTAAATCCAATTGTTCGTAATCTCGACAGTGCCCAAAAGTCTTTTCTTGAGCAGATAATCTATGTTGAAAACAAGATTAAAAAAGTGGACGAGGAGCTGAATCGACTGTTTCAGATAGATGATGCTGTTAAACGGGTGCGCCGGGAACTCCAACCAATGATTAACACCCTAGAAGACATTAAACGAGCACTCAAAAAGACTATTTCTGTTCCTTACGGCATCACACCCAAGATCTGCAAAGGCCGGTGGGGAATTCCCTATCCCTGCGGCAAACCCATTTATTACCGATTCACAGTGTGGCAAATTTTGACAGGGCCAGGCAAACTTATCAAGCCTGTGATGGATTTGTTTAATCGTGAAGTGGACAAGATCCTGCGTCCTCTACTGCGAAAGCTCAACCTCAACATTAACCTAGACGGGCTGCCCGGTGCTGAAGAACTCGAAGCGCTACGCAATCGACTTGAAGCGGTACTAAACGATGCCATCAATGACTTTGCTCGTTTGCTTACAGAATTAGATGGTCCAATGGGTGAATTTTCCCAGGAAATGCTTGAGGCCATTAGCAAGATGAAGGAGATCAACGATCGCTGTCATCTCAACCTCGAAGACAATCTGTAAAACCTGTAATAGGCAAGGCATCCTAGTGTTCTCACGATCCAGGCATGTCTTGCCTACTTCCCACATCTAGAACAATATTGACATACAACATTCCTGATCCAGCGAATAGCCATTTTTTGCCTAACAAACAATGAGGCTTAATAATCTTTTTGTCTCACCAGCTTCAGAAACGCTGTAGACTGGCCTCCTGGCGGTATCAGCCGCACATCGTTTTCCAGATTTTGAAGCGGATTCAGCAGATCCGGTCGAAACGCCATCACCAAGCCATAAAAATTTGATGAGATCCATGAACTGGTTACAAGCGCATGGCTTTGCGTCTCTCGAAAAACTAACATGGCAAATTAATTCCCTTGCGTTCCTATGTTCATGCGGATGCTCCAGAGATTTTCTCTCTGGCTACGAATTCTCCGGCTGAGCCTTTGCCTGCTTTTGGGTCTGTGCTTAACTACGACTCCAGCTCTGGGGCAGCACCTGCTTCACTTTAAAGGCATTGGACCGGTGGCGATCGCCAATATCATTCCCCTGTCTCCCTCCTTGCTAAATCGCGGTCGCCAAGCCTACGCGGCCCAGCGTTTTCGCGAAGCCGTCACGGTCTGGGAAGCAGCAGTTACCGAATTCATCGATCGCCCGCTCCAGCAAGCCCTGGCTCTCAGCTACCTCACCGCCGCCTATCAGCAATTGAGCCAGTGGACCGACGCTGATCGCAGCATCACCCAAAGCGTAGACCTGCTTTTCACAATCCCTGACTCAGCCCAGAAATTGGCCGTTAGCGCTCAAGTTTATAACACCCTCGGCAGCTTGCAGTTTGCGCGAGGGCAGACCCAAGCTGCTCTAGAAACCTGGCAAACCACTGCTGATCTACATGCCCAAACGGGCGACGGGTCTCGCTACTTCAACTGTCTCTTGAATCAGGTGCAGGCTCAGCAGTCCCTGGGGTATTACCAGCAGGCGCGGCAGACCCTGACCGGGTTAGAACAGCGACTACCGGAACAGCCACCGTCATTGCAGGCGCTGGGCTATCAGCGGTTGGGGCAGACCTATCGCTTGCTCGGTGACCTGGCAACCGCCCAAGACCGTCTGCAAACGGCTCTGGATTTGGCTCAGCGAGAGAACTTAGCGACAGGTGCCATTCTGCTGGGGCTGGCCAATACGGCCCAGGGGCAGGGAGATTGGGAAGGGGCGATCGCCCTCTACCAACAAGCCGAACAGTCCGACGCCGCCGAGATCCGTCTCAAGGCTCGGCTTAACCGACTCCAGCTATTAGTCCAGCATCGTCCTGAGGCGGCGCAACCGATTGCCGCTACACTGTCGACTCAACTGGCCCAACTATCACCGGGGCGCAGACAGATCTATGCCTACATCAACGCTGCCCAGAGCCTGCTACAGCTGCAAACGCCCGTCGCCACTGAAACGGCGGCGCGTTTGCTGGCCCGGGCAATTCAACACAGTCAAGCTTTGCAAGATACCCGTGCTGAGGCCTATGCGAGAGGTTATCTGGGGCACGGCTACGAAATCTCTCAGCAATGGCGTGAGGCGCAAAAACTGACTGAACAAGCCTTGGCTCTGGCTCAATCCCTGGATGCCGTCGATATTGTCTATCAGTGGCAGTGGCAGTTGGGGCGTCTGCTCAAACAGCAGGGCCAACGAGAATCGGCTTTGTCAGCTTACCGAGAAGCCTTCGCCGCGCTCCAATCGCTCAAGCAGGATCTCGTCGCCGTCAGCGATGACTTGCAGTTCTCCTTTCGCGATCGCGTTGAGCCGGTTTATCGAGAGCTGGTCGATTTGCTCCTACAGCCTGAACCTCAAGCCCATCTCCCCACCCCCGCCCACCTGACCGA
>PYEQ01000887.1 GCA_003017785.1 filamentous cyanobacterium CCP5
AGCGGAAACTGAGCGCATTTGCCAATCGGGCCGGCAATCAGCGCCAGCCCCAGCAGGGTAGCCATCGCTGGCGCCAGCTCCTCTACCTTGACCCATTCGTACAGGTCGTTGAAGTTGAGGCTGCCCGCCAGCGAGGCCAGGGCCACCACCCCCATCAGCAGCAGCACATCGCCGATGCGTTTGGTCAAAAACGCGTCGCGGGCGGCGGTGACAACCAGGGGCTGGGCATACCAGAAACCCACCAGCAGGTAGGTCGACAGCGTCAGCATCTCCAGCAGCGAGTAGGAGACAAATAGCGACCCGCTCAGCACCAGACCGCTCATGGCGGCCTCAAAGAACCCCATCAGGCCGTAGAACCGGGCCAGGGCCCAGTCTTTTTCGAGATAGCCCAGGGCAAAGACCTGGGCCAGCAGGCTCAGACCTGTGATCAGCTCCAGGGCACCCAGGTTGAGCACCGAAATATCGAGGGCCAGGGTGAGGTGTAAATCGGCAAAGTCAAACCACGAAAACAGAAGCTCCTGGGACCCCTGGTTCCAGATGCCGCGAAAGGCCAGCAGTCCGTGGCCAAAGGCCAGCAGGGTCATGGCGATATTCAGGTAGACCGCTGGACGGGGGCCAGTGCGGCGTACCAGGCCCGTGGACCAGGGCAGCGACAGCACAGCTCCCATCAGGCCGTATACGGGCAGCAGCCAACTGGTTTCGACAAAAAACTGGGTCATTCCGACGCTCTCTGACAACACCTCACCCTTGGCAACAGCGGCTTGCACCAGCGGCACTATGGACGTTTTTACCTATACGTTTTACCTGCATAGGCTGCAGCCAGGCCGCTGCCTGGGCACTGCGGCTAAGAATTAAGCCACAGAAACACTTCGGGGGCGATCGCCCCCAGCCGCACTACCGCAATAGACAGTTACCACCCTCAAACCATTCCGACCCCAATCCGTTGATTAGAATCGCCTGAGACAACAGCCGTATAGCTCGGCCTAGTTTTCTAGCTTGGCGACGGCAAAACCACCGCAGATTGGGCCTCCAGGTCCACTATTGGCAACGCTTTTTTGATATTCTACCTGATTCCCGATCGGCCTCTTGGCCCAAAAATGGTGAGTTTTCAGCTCAATCTATAAAAATGCTTAACGTCAGCGATCGCTGAGCAAAGCCCGGCCATAAAATCTACCGTTTGAGCAAATCAGCGCTAGGGGTCAGCCCGAGGGTGAGCACACACTCTCGCCTGGGTGTGGATAGATTACGACAAAAAAAGCTTTGCGTCATAAGCTTTAATAATATTCAACATTAGCAACAATCATTGGGGCTTATATTGCAAAAGTGACTACGGACACCTATGCTTAATCTGTCATCAAGAATTTTTGGGCAACTCAGCATTTTTGCTTTCCAGAGGCGATTCCCGGTTTTTTAATTTTTCGGGAGCTGTTTTTCGTGCCCGAATAACTGGTCAAGCCTGTTAGGTAAATCCAGGGTTGTCTAAATATATAAGGAGATTTTGACTATGCCAATTGCTGTTGGAATGATTGAAACGCTCGGGTTTCCGGCGGTGGTAGAAGCGGCTGACGCGATGGTAAAGGCAGCCCGGGTCACCCTGGTGGGCTACGAAAAAATCGGTAGCGGTCGCGTTACGGTCATCGTCCGGGGCGACGTGTCTGAGGTTCAGGCCTCGGTATCGGCAGGAATTGAGTCAGCCAAGCGCGTCAACGGTGGCGAAGTGCTGTCTACCCACATCATTGCCCGTCCCCACGAAAACCTCGAGTTTGTGCTGCCCATTCGCTACACCGAGGCGGTCGAGCAGTTTAGAGAGAGCGTCAGCGGTATCCGCCCCTACGGCAGATAGGTCGCTATGCTCTTGGCTAAGGTTCGCGGCACGGTAGTTAGCACCTGTAAAGAGCCCAGCTTGAGCGGCACTAAGTTTTTGCTGGTGCAGCTCATTAGCGAAACGGGTGACTTACTGCCCGACTATACCGTTGCCGCCGATGTGGTGGGGGCTGGGCCCTGTCTCTTATACACATCT
>PYEQ01000888.1 GCA_003017785.1 filamentous cyanobacterium CCP5
ACCCTGTTCATGAGCATGGAGTTTGGCCAGTGGAGCGAGTGGAACGTGTGGGGCGACCTGGAGTGGCACCTGCTGCAGCACCAGCCCCACGCTAGCCTCAAGCACTTTATGGGCAAGCTCAACGAGTTCTATCGCAGCGAACCGGCCCTGTATTCTCAAGACTTTGACCAGGCGGGCTTTGAGTGGATTGACTGCAGCGACAACCGCCACAGTGTGGTGTCGTTCATTCGCCGCGACAAAGATAGCGATGATTTTGTGGTGGTGGTGTGCAACTTTACGCCCCAGCCCCACAGTCACTACCGCGTAGGCGTGCCTGAGCAGGGTTACTACAAGGAGCTGTTCAACAGCGATGCCCGCGACTTTGGCGGCAGCAACATGGGCAACCTGGGCGGCAAATGGTCTGAGGACTGGGCTTTTCACAATCGGCCATACTCGCTCGATCTGACCCTGCCGCCCCTAGGGGTGATCGTGCTGAAGTGCGATCGCAAAGAAGACGCTCCGCTAGAGGAGCGATCGCCGAGTACTCCGATGCTCTGATAGCTTTTCTATCAGCTTCCCTATGCCAGTGAACCTGCTCAGAGTTACCTCCGGCGAGGGATAGGAATTTAGTTAAGCCTTGTTAACTTGAAAGTTGACGACCTAGGAGGTTACTTATGGCAGACTTTTCTGACCAAGTGGCTGAAACCACCAATAAAGCTTCTGAACAAGAAGCCAACACCGTTGAAGCGGTAAAAGACACCGTAACGGCGCCTCTGCCGAATCCCCCTGAGCTGAAGAACGAGGCAACTCCTCAACAGCTTCAGGAGCGGTTAAATTGGGGCGAACCGGCGCTAACCATCATTGATGTGCGCGATCGCGAAGCCTATAACCAAGAGCGCATCACCGGAGCAATTCCCATTTCGATGGCGACCTTAGCCGACTCGGTCAAAGACAGCTTAGAGCCTAGCCGCGATATTTATATCTATGGTGACGACGACCAGCAAACAGCCTTGGCTTCCGAACAGCTAAGGAACGCTGGATTCACCCAGGTAGCTGAGCTCAAGGGCGGATTGCCTGCATGGAAAGCCACTAGCGGCGCTACCGAAGGCATTCGCGGATAGAACCAGAATCAGGTTTCCATTCGAAAACGTTAAATGAACTGCTCCCTACGTGAAGTCGTTGGCTTTGCCGCCCCATAAGGGCTAGGGAGCAATTTATTGGATAAAAACGGTCGAAATGCAATAAAGTCAGGGCGTTATCAAAACACCCTGACTTTCTCTAATGATCACAAATGGTCAATCAAACTATTGACCGTAACAATCGCTAATGATGGCTACGCCGTCACTGCCGCATCGCCTTCACGTTGACCACTTGGGCTAATGGATTGTCCTTCAATGAAGGAGCGCAGCATCCAGGCCATATCTTCATGCTGCTCCATGATTCCAGTCAGGAAATCAGCAGTGCCTTCGTCGTGGAACTGCTCGGAGCACTGATCAATGTGGCCGCGCAGATTGCGAATCATGGATTCGTGATCCACCACTAGGCGAGACACCATTTCATTGGCATTGGGCAAATCGCCGGGATGCTCTTTGATAGAGGCATGCTGAATAAAGCTCTCGGCTGTTCCTAGGGGATAGCCGCCTAGGGCCCGCACGCGCTCAGCGTACTCGTCAATATTTTCAGTGATTAGTTCGTACTGTTCCTGCCAAAGTTCATGAAGCGTACGGAACTGAGGACCAACCACGTCCCAATGGTACTTCTTGGTTTTGATTAGAAGCAGATAGGAGTCAGCTAGATCTTGGTTGAGCAAACCAATAACGCCGTGACGTTGTTCGTCGGTTAATCCAATGTTGATGGGTCGCATATATGTGTAATAAATGATTGCTTTTACTATTCCATTAACTCTTATTTATTAAGTTTTCGCATCCATCAGTGGAGTGAAATACTAGCTCAATTCCCCTTCCCAAAGGGTTAGGAATTATAGCTCTAGAGGGATTCAGACTGTCTCTTATACACATCT